>JANQPK010000027.1 GCA_028289505.1 Cyclobacteriaceae bacterium | reverse complement strand
CTCACTAACTTGCGACCGAGTCTCAAAGTTCATATCCAATTGCTGACCCTCACAAACCTCAGTGGCACATATATTAAAACCCTTTAACACCCTAAACATCTTTTCAGAATCCACCTGCTCTAACCTTTCATAGGCTTTGACCAGCATCACATCTCCACTTAAAATTCCGATATCCTCCGTCCATTTTTTGTGAACAGTGGCTTTGCCACGCCTTAAGGGAGCCTCATCCATGATATCGTCATGCATCAGTGTGAAGTTGTGAAAAACCTCAATTCCAGTAACGATACTCAATATATCTTGCGGGTTATCCTTGTACAATCCATAGGATAGCAAAGCCAAAATAGGGCGAAGACGCTTACCACCCAGGTCTAGGATATAACGGATTGGCTCATATAATTCTGGTGGTTCACCTTGCAGTGGCAAGCCACCGATATCCTTATTGATAAGAGACAGTAAGTCTTTGATATAACTGGTCATACCATTTGTAAATCAATGGTTCTACGATCGATATCTGTTTTCTTGACTACCACAGTAACCATATCGCCAAGTGTAAAGGTATTTTTGGTACGCTGGCCAATAACTCGGAAGTTCTCCTCATCAAACTGGTAGTAGTCATCTTTCAAGTCTGATAATCTCACCATGCCTTCGCATTTGGTCTTAACCAGTTCTACATAAATCCCCCATTCAGTGACGCCGGATACAATCCCCTTAAACTCCTCATCGTTCATCCCCTGCATGAACTCTACTTGTTTGTATTTGATGGAAGCACGCTCTGCATCTGCAGCGCGTTTTTCCCTATCAGAAGAATGTTGACATAACGGTTCATATTCATCTTTTTCAGCACTATCACCGTCATTGAGATAGTGTGCCAACAATCGGTGTACCATTACATCGGGATATCTACGAATCGGAGAGGTAAAGTGAGCGTAGTGGTCAAATGCCAGCCCAAAGTGTCCTTTGGCCTCGGTGGTGTACTTTGCTTTTGCCATTGTGCGTATGGCTAGTTGCTGAAGTACATCTTGTTCAGGCTTTCCTTCAATGTCATCAATCAATTTATTCAAGGATTTGGCAATAGCTTGTTCCCTAACTTCCAGCTCATGTCCAAATTTTCTGGCGAACACGGAAAAGGCAGTGAGCTTCTCCGGGTCCGGATAATCATGTATTCGATATACAAAGGTATCTTTGTTTTTGCCCTTTTTTCTATGAAAAACAAACTCTGCCACTTTGCGATTGGCCAACAGCATAAATTCCTCAATAAGCTTGTGGGCATCCTTCCGGATCTTAGGAATTACCGCCAGGGGCTTACCTTGGGGATCAAGCTTGAATTTTACCTCGGTAGTTTCAAAATTTATAGCTCCCCGCCTAAATCTATTCACTCTTAGTTTTAGTGCCAGCTCATTAAGAATAGTTAGCTCTTTGCCGTAATCGCCATCCACCGCATCGATGCGTTCCTGGGCTTCCTCGTAGGTAAACCGCCGGTCGGAGTGAATTATGGTCCGTCCAAACCATTGATGCTTTACCCGGGCATTTCTATCGACTTCAAAAACAGCGGAAAAAGTAAGCTTGTCTTCCTTTGGTCTCAGTGAACATAATTCATTGGACAAACGCTCTGGAAGCATGGGAATGGTTCTGTCTACCAGATATACAGAGGTTCCTCTATCCAGTGCTTCTTGGTCAAGAGCGGAATTGGGTTTCAGATAGTGTGTAACATCCGCAATATGTACCCCTACCTCATAGTTTCCATTTTCCAATGACCTCAGGGAGAGGGCATCGTCGAAGTCTTTGGCATCTTCAGGATCGATGGTGAAGGTAGTAACATTCCTAAAATCCCTTCTTTTGGAGATCTCTGGTTGACTTATGGTATCTCGAATCTTAGCAGAGGCTGCAAGAATGCGTTCCGGAAATTCGAAAGGCAAGTCAAACTCGGCCATAATAGAATGGATTTCAGCCTCGTTCTCCCCTGCAGGTCCCAATATTCTGATCACCTCGCCGGTAGGGTTTTGATTTCTTCCAGTTGGCCATTCCGTAATGCGCACCACAACTTTATCCCTGGACTGGGCTTCCAGCGTCTTTCCTGGTGGGATGAATATGTCCTGGAACATTTTGCGATGATCAGGTATCACAAAGGCCCATCGATCTGAGAGTTCAATTTTTCCTACAAACTCCTGACGCCCCCTTTCCAGTATTTCTTCGATTACACCTTCAGGTCGTTTTCCGTGACGTTGGGTTTTATGAATGGCTACCTTTACTAAATCCCCATCCATAGCACCATTCATATCAGCTGCCCTTACCCAAACATCCTCGTCCATTTGGGGAATAACCACATAACAAAATCTGGGATTTACAAAATCAACAACCCCTTCTAGATATTCTAGTTTCCGGCCTGAAGTGTAGTTCCCATTGCGCAACTGCCGCACTTTACCTTGTTGGTTTAGCTGCACCAGTAATTCCTTAATAATTCCCTTCGATGGCTTATCGCGAAATCCAAGCTTTTTGGTGATGGTTTTGGCGGAGAATGCACCCAACGGATGTGAATCTAGAAACTGCAGAATGAGTTCCAGGTATTTCTTTTTTGAGAGAAAGGTTTTTCTTCGTTTTCCTTTACGAGCCATGCAATTATTATAGGATGGTTATGTTCTCTGGTTCGATGGTTGGCAGGGATTTTAGCCTTAAAAACAATTGCGCGGTAACTACAATATCCCGTTTGCAATATTCTGCAATTCGGTCAAGGCCTTGTTCCTGATGATAGACCCTGGTTACATCACTGCCATCGATATCATCTTTGCTGGTTTCGATATCGAACAAAGTGGCAAGCAGGTCTAATGAGGTGAAATTCTTTCGGTCACCGAACTTCCACATATTCATTGTATCAATAATGGGGATTTCCCATGGCTTCATATTGCCCACATCTAAAATTTTCGGAATGGATATCCCCTGAATCAGCATCCTCCTACAGATATAGGGAAAATCAAACTCCCTGCCGTTATGGGCACATAATCGCAACGATTCAGAATCAAATTTGGATACCAGCAGCTCTTTAAAAGCGCTGAGGATATTGGTCTCATCCGAGCTAGCAAATGCCTTAACCCGCAGGCCCCAATCACCCTTAGTGTTCCTCCCCATATAACCGACAGCAATAGTTACAATCCTACCGAATTCCGCAAAGATCCCCGCCCGTTCGGTGTACAGTTCATCCGTTGACAATTCTTCCGGATTATTTAGGAACCCAGCTTTTCGATCCCAATGATGCCTAAGCCGTGGGCCAATATCATGATAGCTGGCGTTCCCTGATGCAGTCTCAATATCTACGAACAGAATATTACTTAGTTCCTGGTCAGTCATTTGGTATGTTCAATTGCATCTGGAATTCTGAAGCAATATGGTTTCTCAGACATTGGGAAACCTCATTCAAATCGAGCTTGATGTCCAGCTCTTTTGCCATCGAAGTTACCGCCTTATCCTCAATGCCGCAAGGTACAATGTGATTGAAATAGCTCAAATCGGTATTGATGTTAAGGGCAAATCCATGCATGGTTACCCATCGACTTGCTTTTACTCCTAAGGCACAAATTTTCCTTGGCATAGCCCCTGGGTTTGGTCGATGATCCAGCCACACTCCGGTGAGCCCCTCTATTCTTCCAGCCTCAATTTCATAATCTGCCAGGGTTTTAATCACCGCTTCCTCTAGGGTTCTTAAATATCGGTGGATGTCAGTGAAGAAATTATCCAGATCCAGAATGGGGTATCCTACGATTTGTCCGGGCCCATGGTAAGTAATATCACCTCCACGGTTTATCTGGTAGAATTTCACCTGGTTTTGAGTCAAACCCTGCTGATCTAGAAGCAAATGCTCGCTTTTGCCACTTTTGCCAATAGTGAATACATGATTATGTTCACAGAACAGCAGGTAATTGGGAGTAGGTACAGGGTTATTCCTCTTTCGATTGGACAGCTTCACTTCAATAACCTTGCGAAAGAGTTGTTCTTGAAAATCCCATGCCTCCTGGTAATCGATTAGGCCCAGATGTTGAAATTCAACTTCCTTGTTCACAAGCTAAGGAACGTAAGACTCTAATACCTTAAATGAGTCTTGAGGAACCAATTTGATATTTTTGATCGAAGCCGGTATCAAGGCAGCTTCTCCCTTAGTCATGGTAATATGCTGTCCATCCCAGTGAATTCCCAATTTCCCATCTACACAAACGTAAATTACAAACGAATCCAAATGATGATAGGTTCTTACGATTTCTTCCTGAAAAAAAAGTCGATTAACCTCAAAATAAGGACTTTCAACGATAGTTACCGCCTTATTTGGAGTTTGATCGTACGCAGTTTTGTACTGTGGATAGTGTTCAAAATCCAAAGCATCTAAAGCCTGTTCAGTATGTAATTCTCGTGAATTCCCGTCTTTGTCCACCCTGTCAAAATCATAGATCCTATAGGTGATATCAGAAGTCTGTTGGATCTCCGCTAATAATATCCCCTTTCCAATGGTGTGGACCCTGCCGGCCGGGACGAAATAAACATCATCGGTGGTAACTTCTTCCTGGTTGAGCACATCCATCAGATGACCATTGTTAAACTTATCCAGGTATTGTTCTTTGCTTAATGGTTGGTTAAAACCAATAATCAATTTGGCACCAGGATCAGCTTGAAATATGTACCACATTTCGGTTTTACCCAAAGATTGATGTCGCTCTTGAGCCAACGCATCATCGGGGTGTACCTGGATGGATAAGTCTTGATTGGCATCAATGAATTTGACCAGTAGCGGAAAATCGTTGCCCTCTTTTTGATAGACCTTGTCACCCACCAGTTGTCCCTGATATTGATCAATCAGATCGGGTAGGGGAGTGCCGGTCAATGGCCCATTACTGACCACGCTGATGTTGCCCGGAACTCCGGAGATCTCCCAGGTTTCGCCACAATTCTCTAAACCAGTGGTGTCTTTATTAAGTTCAAGGGCTAATTTTTGCCCACCCCAAATCTTTTCTTTGAGGATCGGGTGAAATTTGAATGGATAAGGACTTACCATAGTCAGGAGGATCTAAATTTCTTGAAAGTGTTAATCAGCAGGTTGGTAGATGAATCATGCGAGTCTACGGCTTGGCTTTCTTCCAATTCGGGCAAAATGGCTTTGGCCAGTTGCTTGCCAAGTTCAACTCCCCACTGGTCAAAACTAAAAATATTCCACATCACTCCTTGAACGAATATTTTATGCTCATAGAGGGCGATTAGACTGCCCAAGGATCTGGGTGTTATTTTCTTTAGCAGAATGGAGTTGGTGGGTTTATTGCCTTGAAAAACTTTGAAAGGAATTATATTATCTGCTTGTTCAGGGTCGACCTTCCCAGCCAGTTCGTTTGCTACTTCTGAATTAGTTTTGCCGTTCATCAGTGCTTCGGTCTGAGCAAAAAAGTTGGACAGTAATTTGGTATGGTGATCTGAAATCGGATTATGACTAATTGCAGGAGCGATAAAATCACAGGGGATAAGGCTAGTTCCCTGATGAATCAATTGGTAGAAGGCATGCTGTCCATTGGTACCGGGTTCACCCCAAATAACAGGACCGGTACTATAGGTCACCGGCTGACCGTTCCTGTCAACATATTTCCCGTTACTTTCCATGTTACCCTGTTGGAAATAGGCAGCAAATCGATGCAAATATTGATCATACGGAAGGATGGCTTCCGAATTAACCCCCCAGAAATTGATATACCAACAACTCACTAAAGCCAGGATTACCGGAATGTTTTGGTCAAACTCGGTATTCAGAAAATGCTGATCCATGGCGTGGGCACCTTCCAGTAATTCAATGAATCGATCATAACCCAGATAG
>JANQPK010000013.1 GCA_028289505.1 Cyclobacteriaceae bacterium | reverse complement strand
ATTAAGGAGCCCATGCTGCGGGACATTGGAGCAGACTACTTTATTGTCTACCAACAACAGGATTTCACCAAAATGGATATTAAATATGATGTGCTACTGGATATGGTGGCTGGAAGCTCTTATCAAAGTTGCCTTCAGGCACTTAATCCTGGAGGTCGTTACCTGATGGTGAATCCCAGGCTTGTCAATATGTTCAGATCACTGCTTACAAACATATTCACTGATCAAATTGTGGTATTCGAATTTGCCTCTGAAAAAAAGGAGGAACTACAGCAACTCGGGGTAATGATCGACGCTGGAGCGATTAAACCAGTGGTGGATGTTGTTTACCCGATGTCTGAGGCAGTTGAGGCTCACCAACGAGTGGAGCAGGAGCAACGGCTGGGTTCAGTGGTGTTATCTTGGTTTCCACACCATCCAGCTAGCAGCTAAATCATTGGATTATTATTTATCGACAGCGTGATCTTCAATATAAGTTTCCAGTTTTGAAGACCTGGGACCTATGTAGTGAAACTTTTCTGCCCATTCCAATCCATAAGGTTTCCCAGTTTCCCGATCAGAGGGAACGCCTCTTAATCCTGGCGAGTCTATGTCGAGCATCAAGTGTTTGATGTAATTGCGATTAGCACTTAAGTCATCATCACCAAGTAACGGCAATTTCTTCCCTTTTTCAGCTAATCGCTGTTTTAGTCTGACTCCATTATTACCTCCAGGACCTTGGGTCACAACTACTCTGTTGGCCTCCACTTTATGATCGATGTTCCTGGTAATATCTACTATTCGGTTCACCAATTGGGGTCCGCGTGCAAAGTAATATCTTTCTGATACTGTATGGGGCTCGATGCCGGCATCAATATGTTCAGGGTAATCCAAGTGACTTCCCGCCATCCAGCGTGCTGACTCCACCGCACTTGCAGTTATATAATGATCGGGGTTTTCCTCGTAGTGCCCCCATGGGTCATAGCTGATTACAGTATCTACTTTTAGCATCCTGAATAGAAAAATAAGCCTTCCTCTTAGTTCCTGGATACTGATATTGTCCATGCGATGGTTCCGATAACCCAGATCATATACTTTTTCTAGGCCCAATGCCTCAGCTACTTTGAAGTTGTCCCGTTCATTGTTCAGGATCACTTCTCCAACCGTATCTCCCAAACCGGCATGATCATCGTTGCTGGTTCGAATCAAATAGCCAGTGTATCCTTCTTCGATCAGTTTTGCTACGGTTCCTCCGGCAAAAATGGGTATATCATCATTATGAGGTTGAATGGCAGCTAGGACTTTGCCCTGATGTGGCCTGCCTGACCGATACTGTTCTACAAAAACTTCCTGCTCTATTTCTGGAGTAGACTCTTGATAATCAAAGGCGCTCCCGGTCAAACCGACAGCTAGTCCGTTGGTTATAAATGATCGTCTTTCCATTTCGAATTAGGCCTCTGGAGCATGGTCAAGCTTAATTCTCCTCTGAACTAGCTTTGTTCTTCTCCAAGTAGTTTAACCAGGCGATTTTACCCTTTAGCTTCTTGCGTTCTTCCATGCCAGGGGAATGCGTAGAGTCGATAGCTTGAATTTTATCATAATAGTTCAGTGCCACCCAATAAGCTTTTTGTCGATCATTGATACGTCCCATGGTCAATAGCGCTTCCGTATCTTGCTCATCCAATCTAAGTGCATAGTTTGAAAAGTAACGAGCTGAATCAAACTTGCGTTTTCTGTAATAAACGTCACCCAACTTACTATAAGCAGGCTGGTAGTTATCATCTTTAACGATTACACTACGGAATAAATCTACCGATGGATTCAATTGACCGGTTTCTGCTTTGGCTACTCCCTTTTTGTATAGAAAATCTACATCTCCGGGGCTTTTGGCTAAATTCTTGTCGATATAGACCAGGGCATTGTCGTAGTCGCCCCTGGCCAGGTAGATATCGGCTAACGCTTTAGAGGCACCGCTGGATTCAGGATCTAAAGACAAGCATTTCAATAGACTCTGCTCGGCCTCTTCCGGTTTGGACAGCGCTAACAAGATATTCCCCTTTCGCAGATGATTTTCGGGATTGTTTGGTTCTTTCTCCAATGCCGCATTGATATGATCCAAGGCTCGTTCAGGCTGGCGATGGACCAGGTAAAGGTCGGCCTGAAGCTCATTCAGGGCCAAGGTGTCTAATCCTAAGCTTTCCGCTTTCTGGGCCGCTTCAAAAGCCGCCTTCATAGAATCATTCTCTACATAGGTCTGTGCCAAGAACAAATGATATTCCCCGCGGCTATCGTTCATTTCTACTGCTTTAGAAATGCTTTCAAGGGCCTCTTTTCTTTTACCCATATCCCATAGTATCAGACCTTTACGGTAGTAATTGGTGGAGGTACGAGGATATTTTTGGGTGGCAATATTAATGGCTTTGAGACTTGCATCACCATAGTCCTCCAACAGAGGCATTTTTTCTGGCTGGTAGCTGTCACAAGCAAACAAGGCGCACAATAGCAAGGAACTAAAAAATAAGAACGGTTTCATAATCAATTCTTTAGGATAAAAAAATCACTTAAAATTATAATATTTTTTAAACTCATGCATGGGAAATGAGGTTACTTTTTAAGATTATAATTACTAACCATAAAATAATATCCAATGCAAGGAAAGGTATGCCTGATAACTGGAGCTAATGCTGGAATTGGCAAAGAAGTTTGCATGGAACTAGCTACTCGAGGTGCTGAAGTAGTGATGTCGGCTAGAAATAGGGCTCAGGGAGAGCAGGTTAAGGATCAAATCATTGCAAAGACCGGGAACAAAAGGGTAAGGCTGCTGGTTGCAGATCTCAGTTCTTTTCAAGGTGTAGTGGGTTTGTGCGAGGCCTTTAGAGCTGAATATCAGAAGCTGGATGTGTTAGTTAACAATGCAGGTATTTTTTTAACTGATTATCGAGAAACCAGCGATGGAATTGAGACGCAGTGGATGGTGAATCACCTGGCTCCCTACTTGCTGACCCGCCGGCTCCTGGATCTTCTAAAGAACGCTCAGGAAGCAAGAATTATCAACGTAAGTTCCAAAGCCCACCTGAGAGGACGCATTGATTTTAACAATTTAAACGGTAATGGGAAATATGATGGTCTAACTGCCTATTCCCAGTCTAAACTCGCCAATATACTTTTCACCAAAGAATTGGCCCACCGGCTGGCCGGTACTCACGTATCTAGTTTTGCGCTCCACCCCGGAGTGGTGAATACCCATATCGGCAATAAGAATAGTGGTGGTTGGATGTCATGGGCCTGGAAACTGGGCAAACCCTTCATGATCTCACCAGCCAAGGGGGCTCAAACCATTGTTTACCTTGCCACCGAGCCTCAGCTTGCCGGACTTAATGGACTATACTTTGTCAACAGTCGACCGCATCCCTCGTCGGCTGATTCCACCGATAGAGAACTATCCAACAAACTCTGGAAAGTGTCTGAGGAGCAAACTCGAGAATATTTGACCGTTGCATAACAGCACAACAGATTGAACTAACTGTCCGATTTCCAACACTTTTTTTTTAAGAATCTGCTACAAGTAACAGATAACCAATGATATAGAATCTTGGCACGCCCTTTGTCATTACGACAGTGGAGGAAATTGGTAATGAAGAAAGTTTGGATCGAATTCAAAAAATCAATGGAAGATCACAGCATGATGATTCAGTTCGTACAGCTGATACTGATCTTGCTATTGTTAATTCTTTGTGTAACCAAATAGATAATATCACCCAAAATACGGTATTAATTTAACAGTACAAATGGCGTAATTTTCGCCGCAAATACCAACCAATGAAACAGCTTTTAAGGGATACGGTAAAGGAAATGTTTGGCTTGGAACGCGAGTTTTCAAATTTCGAGGTGGGATTGTTCTACCTGTTGGTGATTATTACTACCTCTCTGGCTATATACTGGCTCTAGTACCTGCAATTTTTTCAAAAAATCCTTAAACCTATTCTCCACCTAATACGTTAGAAACTCCGGGAGTGTCGAAAGTTTCCAAAGTATATAACGGTGAGAGAGAATTTAATACAGGCAAGTCATGAACTCTTTATGCGCTTTGGTATAAAGAGTATAACTATGGACGATATCGCTAAGCATTTATCGATTTCCAAGAAAACCATCTATCAATATTTCAAGGATAAAAACGATTTGGTATCACAAGTTTGTATAGCCCATCTGGAGGAAGAAAAAAGGGAAATTGAGGAAATAAAGGAGCAAACTTCCAACGCGATAGAAACACTAATAGAGGAATCATTGTGCTTGCGCAAGAAAATCACCGATATGAACCCCTCTTTGCTATTTGATTTGAAAAAGTATCATCAGCAGGCCTGGAGCATGTATTTGGACTCCAAAGAGAAGGTTTATGTCAAATCCTTGAAAGAAACGCTGGAAAAGGGGATATCTGAAGGATACTTCCGTCCTGAAATAGATCCGCAGATTCTGGCAATCCTGCGGGTGGAACAAATTGAGATGTCTTTAGAAAACTTGATTTACCCCAGGTCAAGGTTCGAATTCACTGAGGTACAAACACAGCTGTTCGATCACTTCTTGAATGGTCTGGTTTCTGACAAGGGCAGACAATTATTAAAACAACTCGAAAAGAACTATGTTGAAAATCCTGTCAAATAGCTGGTTATACTGGATAATGCTGGTGTCCGTAACCCCAACTTTTGCTCAGGCCGAGCTGACACTAGAACAATGTCTTAAATACGGGTACGAGAATCAGGTGATGGTTCGGAATGCCGATCTGGACCGGGAGTTGGCTAAAGCCAGAATAGGAGAAACCAGGGCTGATGGCTTACCACAGATTGACGGTTTTGCAGACTATTCCAACTATTGGAATGTACAGGATGCATTTTTGCCAGCGGTTATTTTTGATCCCAATGCACCTCTTGACGAATTCGTTTCAGTGCCATTTGGCCAACAGTACAATGGCAACGCCAGTATCGGGGCCTCCCAAATGCTTTTTGACGGATCGTACTTCGTTGGCTTAAACGCTGCCAAGACCTACAAAGACCTTTCAGATAAGGATTTTATCAAAAGTCGGCAGGACATCACCGAACAAATAACCAAAGCATACTATACAGTGTTAGTAACTCAGGTGGCATTGGATCTGATCGATAATAATTACCAAAGGCTGGATACCTTATTGACGGAGACCACACTGATGTATGAAAATGGATTTGCAGAGAAGATAGATGTGAATAGAATTCAAGTGCAGTTTAACAACACCGAAACACAAAAATCCCGCGCAAATAGGAACTTGGAGCAAGCCTACTACATATTAAAGTTTCAGATGGGGATGCCATTGAGCGAGCCTATCCAGTTAGCTGAAACTATTGAGGACATTGATTTTACAGTAGTGGAGTACGATTTTGCCCAATTTCGTTACCAGGATCGAATCGAAGTAAGCCAACTGGAGGTTACCAGATCTCTGGCGGAATTGGATCTAAAAAATAACAAAGTAAAATATCTGCCATCCTTGGATGCTGTGGCGAACCTGGGTGCGCTAACTGCTACTAATGTTCGAGGGGAAGTGACCGATTTTGATGATAAATGGTTGGGTTATGGGTTTTTTGGGGTCAGGTTACAATTGCCGATTTTCGATGGTCTACGAAAAAGCTATCTAATCCAGCAAAACAGAATACAACTGGCTCAGATCGACAATGATATGCGATATCTAAAATACAGCATAGATCTGGAGCAGGAACAAGCGAAAAGAGACTTTGCTAATAGCTTGGAGAATTTAAGAGCGCAGGAAGAAAACATGGAACTAGCGCTGGAGGTTTACGAAACCACCAACATTAAATATCAAGAGGGGATCGGGTCCAATTTAGAAGTAGTAGATGCCGAAACCAGCTACAAAGATGCGCAGAGTAATTACTTCAACGCGCTTTACGATGTACTAATAGCCAAGGTCGATATGGAGAAGGCTTTGGGCATACTTTACCAACACACACCGGAAGAATGAAACGACTATATATAATTTCTCTGTTTTTTACTTTGGCTGCCTGCAGCAGTGATGGCCTTGAGGATAAAAAAAAGAAGCTGGATGAACTGAAGGCCGAAGCATCCCAACTAAGTCAACAGATCGAACAGTTGGAAAATGAGATCGTGCAAAGTGACCCTAATTATCAGGGTTTTACTCGACAGTATACCTTAATTTCAACTATGGAGGTGGCACCGAAACCATTTGAGCATAGATTCGAGGTCAGGGCCTCAGTGGCATCCAGAAAGAACGTACTGATCAGCGCTGAAACCAATGGACGAATTAGTACCATCCACGTGAGAGAGGGAGATCAAGTGAAACGAGGGCAACTACTAATAACTCAGGATGCCAGTATATTGGAAAATTCCATTCAGGAGCTGGAAACACAGTTGGATCTGGCCACTACCCTTTATCAAAAAAGGGCCAGGCTGTGGGAGCAGAATATTGGTTCCGAAATCCAGTACCTGGAGGCTAAAAACCAAATGGAAACGCTGCAAAAAAGGCTGGCCACTACAAAATCACAACTCAGACAGTCCAGGATTAGGGCACCTTTTAATGGCGTAGTCGATGATATTGAGGCTAAACTGGGGGAAATGGCCATGTTCGGTGCTCCCATGATCAGAATATTGAGTACTCAAGATATGCATTTGGAAGCCGACGTTTCGGAGAAGTATTTGGGAAGATTACAGAAAGGTGATTCTGTGGATTTATACTTCTCTTCATTTGATGTTCAGGTGAGCTCCGCAATCACTGCTGTTGGGCACGTCATCAATCCTCAAAACAGAACTTTTTCAGTGGAAATTGAAGTTCCTGACACCAAAATCCCCTATAAACCCAACTTAGTGGGGATTGTCAGGATCAGGGATTATTATCAGCAAGATGCCCTGGTGGTTCCCAGTGAATTGATCCAAAGTGATAACAAGGGAAATTTTGTTTATGGTGTGGATAACTCTGATGAAAGCCCCAAAGCTGTCAAAATCCATATCTCACCGGGGAGATCCTACAAGGCTGAGACCGAGGTTCTGGATGGATTACAAGCGGGAGCAGTGCTGATCAATGCCGGTCACCGTGAGGTCACTGAAGGTGCCTTAGTTCAAATAGCCAACCGGGAATTACTATAAATTCAAAATGGATAAACTCGATAAAAAAGTAAATAAGGAGTTCTGGTTGACCAACCTTGCCTTGGACAATAAGATCTCGGTTTTGGTATTGATGGTGCTGATTATCTTTCTAGGGGTAGGTTCTTATATCAATTTGCCTAAAGAGAGTTACCCTGAGGTTGAAATTCCCACAGTTTATGTGGGCACTGTGCACCCAGGGAACTCACCGGTAGATATGGAAAATCTGATTACCAGACCACTGGAAAAAGAGATTAACACCATCGATGAGATCGATAATATTCAATCTACCTCTGTTCAGGATTACAGTACCATCATCATTGAGTTCATCACTGGAACTGATGTTCAAGATGCTTTGCAAAAAGTAAAGGACGCGGTAGATAAGGCTAAACCTGAGTTGCCTAGTGATCTGGATCGCGACCCGGATGTGTTTGAGCTGAACTTTTCTGAGTTCCCCATGCTTAATATCAATCTGTCGGGAAATTTTAGTACTGAAGAACTGAATGATTACGCTGAATACCTGGAAGATGAAATAGAAAAATTCACAGAGGTAAGCCGGGTTGATATCCGAGGAGTAGATGAGAAAGAAGTAAAAATCATGGCCAACCCCCACGAGATGGAAGCCCGCCAGGTAAACTTTGAAGACATTGAAAACGCTATTATCGCTGAGAATGTCACCATTTCTGGAGGTAATGTGCTTACCAATGGACAGCGGCGGGCCATTAGAATATTGGGGGAGTTCAATGATCCTGGCCAGCTAGAGAACATCGTGGTAAAGAACGAAGAGCAAAATATCGTCTATTTAGGTGATATCGCCAGGATAGAATTCGATTACAAGGAAAAAGAAAGCTATGCCAGACTGGGGGAAAATCAGGTGGTGATGATCGATGTGATCCGCAGAAGTGGTGAGAACCTGATCATCCTAACGGAAAAACTAAACCAGCTGTTGGACAGGGCTAAAGCAGAAGTTTTTCCAGATAACCTGGAGGTGGTGATTACTAACGATCAGTCTGTTCAGACCAAGATGATGGTCAACAGTTTGGAAAATAACATTATATCGGGAGTGATCCTGGTGGTGGTGGTACTGCTGTTTTTTCTGGGTACCCGAAATTCCATGTTCGTAGGCCTGGCTATACCCCTTTCTATGTTTATAACTTTCAACATACTAAGTGCTTTTGGGATCACCATCAACATGATGGTATTGTTTTCTTTGATTATGGCACTGGGAATGTTGGTGGATAATGGAATTGTGGTGGTGGAAAACGTTTACCGTTTGATGGAGGAGGGCATGTCACCTATTCAGGCTACTAAGAAAGGAGTAGGAGAGGTGGCGATGCCGGTCATTGCCTCAACTGCAACTACTCTGGCCGCTTTCCTGCCTATGGTGTTCTGGCCGGGAATGGTCGGAGAGTTCATGGGAATTTTACCAGTCACACTTATTATTACCCTGGGATCTTCCTTATTCGTGGCGCTGGTAATTAACCCAGTGCTGATTTCTACCTATATGAGAGTTGGAGGGACCACTATCAACAAAAAAAAGATGTGGAAAAGGGTTTTGATTATGATAGGTCTCGGAACCCTGCTTATTATCGCCGGTTTCCTAATGTCCGAAACCCTAGTAAAGCCTCTGGTCATTTTTGGTAATCTCCTGAATGTGATAGCTCTCTTGACAGTGCTCAATGTTTATTTCTTAAGTCCATCGGCTGACAAATTCCAACAGACATTCCTGCCCTGGTTGGAGCAGAGATATCACAAGACACTGAATTACGCGCTTACCGGAAAAAGACCTGCATTTTTCTTAGGTGGAACCTTCGTAGCATTACTATTTTCTATTGGATTGATGGGGGTATTTCAACCGAACGTGTTGTTTTTTCCTGAAAACCAGCCCAAGTATGTCAATGTATTCATAGAATTTCCAGTAGGCACTGACATCGAAACCACCGACCGCTTCACCAAGAAAGTCACCGCAGAGGTGATGGAGGTAATTGAGCCCTATGAATACATGGTCGAGTCCGTGGTTTCCAATGTCGGGGAAGGTACCGCGGACCCCAACGACCCCTCTGCTATTGGTCAGGCTGAAACTCCCAACAAGAGCCGTATCATGATAAACTTCGTGGAATTCCAGTACCGTAAGGGTAAGAATACCAAGGAAATCATGGATGAGGTTAGGGAAGTGGTACAGGGTTACCCGGGAGTAACTATTACGGTTGACAAAGATGCGGCGGGTCCTCCGGTGGGCAAAGCTATTAGTATTGAAGTAACCGGTGAAGACTATCCCACCTTAATCGATATTACTGAAAACCTGAAAACATTTATAGCTGAGTCCGGGATAGGTGGCATTGAGAGGTTGCGCACTGATCTGGAAACAGGCAAACCGGAATTGATTGTAGACATAGACCGTGAGAAGGCCAGGAGGTTTGGTTTGAGCACTTACTCTGTAGCCTCAGAATTAAGAACGGCACTGTTTGGTAAGGAGATTTCTAAGTTCAAGCAAGGGGAGGACGACTACGAGATTCAGTTACGATTGGATGACCGGTACCGCTACGATATTGAAGCACTGATGAATAAAAGCATTACCTTCAGG
>JANQPK010000005.1 GCA_028289505.1 Cyclobacteriaceae bacterium | reverse complement strand
CGGTAGCCAGCTCCACGCTATAGCCTCTTTTCAACATAGTGGGCAAACTAATTAAACCCATGGTAATGACCGTAGCCCCTACAATCCCGGTGGAGGCTGCTAACATGGCTCCCACTACTACCACCGCCATGGCCAATCCGCCTTTAAACTTGCCAAATAGCAAAGCCATGGTCTCCAGCAGGTTTTCCGCGATTCCAGACTTTTCCAGCATCATTCCCATAAATATGAACAGAGGAACCGCGATCAGCACGTAGTTACCCATAGTTCCGAAAACCCTTAGTGGCAGTAAATAGAAGAAGTCTACTCCGAAAGTGAAAAGGCCAAAAATGATCGATATACCTCCAAGAGTGAAGGCCACTGGGTACCCCACCAGCAGCAGGATAAAAACCAAGGCAAACAGAACTAGGGCTAACGCTTCACTCACTGTGCCTTGGTTTCATGACCGGTTTGAGTCAAAATTAGTAAGTTTTGGAAGACCACACTGATGGCTTGTATGAGCAGCAGGGTGAATCCCACCGGAATGGCAGCCTTGATCAGATAACGCGCTGGTAACCCTCCCGGGTCTGGCGAAGATTCTGCCAAACGAAAAGAGTTGGATACAAAGTCGATTCCCTGTGTTATCAGGATCCAGCAAAAAGGCATTAAAAAGCACAGTGTTAACAAAAGATTAATCAACGCCTGGACCTTTTCTGACATTCTGCTGTAGAGTACATCTACCCTAACATGTCGGTTGTGCTTGAGGGCGTAAGCAGCTCCCAGCAGGAAAATCAAGGCAAATATATGCCACTCGATCTCGTAGATGGCCACTGAAGAAGAATTGAACAAATAGCGCATGATAACGTCGTAGCAAATTACCAGCACCAGGGCTACCGTAAGCCATGATGCTTTACTACCGCACCATTCAATGATATGGTCTGATAATTTAATATAGGTTTTAGCCAATCTGATCATGGGGTGGTAAAGCCAAAATAGCAAAATATTTTAATATGGTCGGAGACAGCTGCTGTGGTTATTCGTATCTTTGTAACATGGTGTCCAAGACCACAAAACTGGATATAAGACAGCAATCGATAGACCAACTGGAATCATTTTTTTCCGAGCGAGGTGAAAAGGCTTTTCGGGGAAGACAAGTATTTCAGTGGCTTTGGGAAAAGTCAGCAGATGATTTCCAAAGCATGACCAACCTTTCGGAAAAGCACCGAAAACTTTTAGGTGACCACTTTTCAATTAATCCAGTTAGACTTGATCAATCACAATTTAGTTCCGACCACACCATCAAATCACAATTCAGATTACATGATGGACATCTGATTGAGGGCGTATTGATTCCCACTGCTAATAGGATGACTGCCTGTGTTTCTTCACAGGTTGGCTGTTCACTATCCTGTAAGTTTTGTGCTACCGGCTATATGGACCGTGCTAGGAACCTGGATGCTGCGGAAATATACGATCAGGTGGTACAAATTGGCGCTCAGGCTCAGCAGTACTATCAACAACCCCTTACCAATATTGTATACATGGGTATGGGTGAGCCCCTGTTGAATTACAAGAATATGCTTCAATCTGTAGAACACATCACCAGCAAGCAAGGCCTGGGTATGTCAGCCAAGCGGATCACCGTTTCTACCGCTGGTATTGCCAAGATGATTAGAAAGTTAGGCGACGACCAGGTAAAGTTTAATCTGGCTTTGTCACTTCACGCCGCCAATGATCTCAAGCGAAACCAGATAATGCCCATCAATGAGCGTAATTCTCTGCAGGCACTGGAGCAAGCATTGAATTATTATTATCGGGCCACTGGAAATGAGATTACTTTCGAATACATTGTCTTTTACAACTTTAACGATACCCTAGACGATGCCAAAGAACTGCTGACATTTAGCCGCAAAGTTCCGAGCAAGGTGAACCTGATTGAATACAATCCTATTGAGGAAGCGAATTTCATCAATACCAAAGAAGATCGTTTACAGCGGTTTGCCGCATTTCTGGAGCAGAAAAGGGTCAAGGTAACCGTGAGGTATAGCCGGGGAAAAGATATCGACGCTGCCTGTGGGCAACTAGCTAATCGATCTTAGGTCTTTGGTCTCTGGTTTCTGATCTCTGGTTTGAGTCTTGGGTTACCGGGCTTTTTTGTGACTAGAATTCAACGTTTTCAAACTACTTACCAAGATGGCCACCAGACTATCGCAATCTGATCTTAATTTCGACAACAATTCAAGATCAGCTGTCAGCTGTCCTTGTTCAATCACGGTTAGGCAAACAGCCGCTTCTCTTAGCTCCTTCAGAGCAATTGCTAATTTATGAACGAAGTCTTTGGTGGATTCTGCGCTCTGTGATTCGGCATAATTTAAAGCAGGTGAAGTGCTGCACCTTGCCAGTTGCTGAGACAAATTATTACCGGCAGGATTAGGCTTTAAAGTTTGAGTTAATTTTGAAGCCTCTACTGAAAAATGGTTCATCCTAGTTTGTAGTTCTCTTCGATTCATATTCGAAGCTATCTTTCTGTAGTCTCAATTCAAGACAATTCCTATGAATTCAAAGCCACCGTAGGCTTAAGGCCAAATCGAACCATCAAAAATAGAGACAACTTGATCCGAGACCGGAGATCAGAGATCAGAAATTAGAGATCTACTACTTGCTCGCATTAAACAACTTCTGCTTTTCCTCCTTGGTAAGGCTTTCGTAACCTTTCTCGCTGATTTTGTCGAGTATGGCATCAATTTCATCTTGTGGAACGTGGGCTGATGTACTAGTTGAGGAGGATCTGGAGGTTCTCCTGGACCTGGTCCTGGAAGTCGATCCACGATGGGTAACTTTTACTTTCGGCCTTACAAAAAAACTTTTAATAAAGTCAAGGGTAGACTGGATCCAAGAACCGATATCCACTCCTCTTTGCATACTTCTGATGTAAAAATAGCCTATAATGGCACCTCCAAGGTGCGCAATATCTCCCCCAGCATTTGGACCAATAGAGCCAATAAAGGACATGGCAACATAGAAAATAGCGATGTATTTAATCCTGACTGGACCCAGGAGTAACAAATAAAATTGGTGATCAGGCATCAGTGTGGCTGCAGCTACCACTATGGCAAAGACAGAAGCTGAGGCGCCCACCAAAGCACTTCGACCTACTTCATCTACAAACAGAGGTGATAGGTTGTAGATCAGGATGTACAATACACCACCCGCCAGGCCCCCAAGTATGTAGAGATTGATCAATCGACTATTCCCCAAATATTCATGTATCAGCCGACCAAACCAATACAGGAATAACATGTTGAAGAGAATGTGAAAAAAGCCGTAGTGTGTGAAAAAAGTGGTAATCAGTGTCCATGGCCGCAATAAAACCTGTCTTATATCTGAGGGAAGCCCTAGTATATCCAGGTACATTTGCTGGTAGCTAACAGTTTGGTCTATTATTCCTGATAATGCCAGCACCACTTCCAATATCCTCAGGGTAACGAACACCACACCATTGATCAGGATCAACTGGATCAAGCCATTATTGCCCTTTGTAAAGGCCCCTTTAAACTGGTCCCACAGATTTTGCTGCATTATGAAATTCCTTTAATAAAAGCTTCCCCTTTTTTGTTCCCATATTTTTAACAAAATAAAGGCAAATAACATGCCACCTAAGTGCGCGAAGTGGGCCACATTATCACCTGCAGTATTACTCAATCCGGAAAACAAGGCAATACACCCCAGACCCAGGGCCAGATACTTTGCCTTCAATGGGATAGGTGGAAATAACAACATAAACTCAGTGTTTGGAAACAACATGCCAATTGCCATCAATAAGCCATAAATCGCCCCTGAAGCTCCCAACATTGGGTTCAACAGACCCTGAAAATAACTTATCGAGGCAAAAAGAACAGCCGCCCCAATTCCGCATACCATATAGAACAACAGAAATCTACTCGATCCCCATACCCTTTCTAACATGGGACCTAAAAAGAACAGACCCAGCATATTGAACAACAGGTGGGAAAAGCCACCATGAAGAAACATATGGGTAAATAATTGATAAGGCTGAAACTCCGGACTATGAAAGCTATGGAGCATCAACTGATACTTGATCAATTGCATACCCAGGAAATCCGTGATCACGTACATGGCAACGTTGATCAAAAGCAGATTTTTCACCATTGGTGTCAGACTTCTTAGCATATCAAGTTTTAAACAGGTTTTCCATATTTAATGACTCCAGTACAATATATGTTTTTTCACCACTGGGAGTGTAATTGGGATTTTCGCATCCAAACAGCCTGTCTACTACTGTCTCCATCTCTTGCTGCTCCAAGTTTGCCTCTGGAATAGTTGCCACTTTCCGGGCCATAGATCGAGCTAATTGCTGCTTGTGATCTACATTAGGGTTTGCGCTAAAGTGCTTAATCTGCTCTAGAAGCCCATCAAATAAAGATTTGGCATCTCTGGAAGCTGCATCGAGGGGAACTCCCCGTATAACCAGATCGAACTTGCCAATCTGCTCAATAGCAAAGCCCAAGGCGCTAATATCTGATTGAATCTCCATTATCAATGAAAAATCCGCAGGATTCATGTTTAAAGTTTGCGGAAACAATAATTGCTGCGATGCACCTGAACGGTTCTCCAAATTGTTCAGATATTTTTCATACAAAATTCTTTCGGTAGCCGCTTTGTAATCCACACACATTAGCCCGGATTTTACGGGGGTAATAATGTAGCGTTTTAGCACCTGCATGGTAGCGCGCTTTACCCGTTCTGCTGGTTCTCTGCGATTTACTTCGCTACCCATAATCTTGACCGGTACATCCTTTCCTAAAGCTATTCTTGACTCATCAACAGAGGCCTGATAAAGCTTTTCCCAATGTTCCACATTCCGGTCAGGCAAGTGATATCCTTTCATCTGTCCATATTCCCGTTCCTGCCTGGTGGTGATTGAAGATCTGGTGGGCACCTGGATTATGGCTTCAAAATTAACATCACTGTCAAAATCCAGCGAGGGTGTGATATTGTGAGTTCCCAAGGCCTGCTTAACTGCCGCTCTAACTATACCATAAATGGATCGCTCATCGTCGAACTTGATCTCAGTTTTAGTAGGATGCACATTAACGTCCACATGCTTGGGGTCTATCTCAATAAACAAAGCATAGAATGGGTATTGCTTCTCCTGTAGTAATCCTTCATAGGCAGAGAGTACCGCATGATTGAGATAATTACTCTTTATAAATCGGTTATTCACAAAAAGATACTGCTCGCCTCTGGTCCTCTTGGCGTTTTCAGGTTTCCCGATATACCCCTCAACGTTCATCAATGAGGTCTCCTCTTGGCAACTAACCAATTGTTGTTGGTGATTTTTCCCCAGCAGCTGTACAATTCTTTGACTAAGATTTGCAGGCCTAAGCTTGTAGAGCTCCTGCTCATTTTGGTACAGCGTGAACGCGGTATCACCATGGGCTATGGCTACTCGATGAAACTCTTCCAATATATGACGTGTCTCAACGGAATTGGACTTTAGGAAATTGCGACGGGCCGGAACATTGTAAAAGATATTCTTGACCGCAACAGAAGTCCCAATAGGCGCCGATGCTAACTCTTGCTTTTTCACCTCGCTTCCTTCAACTACCAGATATTGCCCCAGTTCATCATCCTCCCTCCTGGTCTTCATCTCCACCGTGGCTATAGCGGCTATTGAGGCTAAAGCTTCTCCCCTGAAGCCTTTGGTGCGAAGTGAAAACAGGTCATCTGCATGTCGCAACTTTGAAGTTGCATGACGTTCAAAACTTAACCTGGCATCGGTTCCAGACATCCCAATTCCATTATCGATTACCTGGATCAACGATTTCCCCGCATCCTTAATGATAACTGTTATCTCAGAACTTCCAGCATCGATGGCGTTTTCCAATAGTTCCTTTACCACCGAGCTTGGACGTTGTATCACTTCACCTGCGGCAATTTGATTGGCAATATTATCTGGTAACAGCTGAATGATATCTTTCATGGGATTAAACCAGCCCTGGCTTGATTGGATCAACAAATGCAGGTAGGTAAATTTAGGTAATACCTATCTAATTTTAAAAAGTGAGCGTAACCGGTAGACCAGATAGACTGCCATAACACCCATCAGCAAGTAGAGCGCAAGATTGCCATAATATAAGTAACCGAAGAAGGTGCAGAACATACCGGCAATCAATGAGAATTGAATAAGGCCTGATTTATTACTTTGCCTAGATTTGCGGGCGAATGCACTAGAAATGTTGGCCCGATAGTTGCTATTTTTATCTCCTGAAAGTTCCTGTTTTATACGCGCAGTTCTACGAGCAATATCCTCCTTTACCGGGTCGTAATACCGTGGTTCGAAATGGAATCGTTTGTGTGCAGGAGTCCTGAAGAGGGAAGGAAATTTCATAGTGGTAAATAAATATATCTAATATTATTCATACTTTTACTTAATTCGGAAAATAGTATTTATCCAATATTTGATCAAACTGCAGTTGTTTTGAAGCGTTTAACACGGATAATTTTACCAGTATTCTTGCTCTTGTTGGTTAACGATTTAACCGCGCAAGAGGTTCATCAAGATAAGCAAGAGCAAGATTGGATAGATAGTGTTTACCGTAGCCTCAGCCAAGAAGAACGCATCGGCCAGTTGTTTATGGTAGCTGCTTATTCCAGAAAAGGCGCCGATCGACAAGGAATTGAGAAACTGATTAAGAAATACAATATTGGTGGCCTGCTCTTCATGCAAGGGGGCCCGGTAAGGCAGGCCCAACTTACCAATTCCTATCAGAAGCTTGCTAAAACTCCTATGCTTATCGCTATGGACGGTGAATGGGGGTTGGGGATGCGCCTAGATAGTACCATCAGTTATCCCCGTCAAATGACACTTGGTGCTATCAGGGATAACCACCAGATCTACCTGATGGGTGAGGAAATTGGTCGCCAGATGAGACGCCTTGGGGTTCACATAAACTTTGCTCCAGTAGTAGATATCAATAGCAATCCCTCGAATCCAGTAATTGGCACCCGATCGTTCGGAGAAGATAAGGACAATGTAGCCAATAAAGGTATTGCTTACATGCGGGGATTGGAAGCTGCAGGAATTATGGCAAACGCCAAACACTTTCCTGGACACGGCGACACCAGTACAGATTCACACCACACCCTTCCCATAGTCGACCACGATTTACAACGGTTAGAAAACATTGAGTTGTATCCATTTAAGAAATTGATGGCTGCCGGATTGCGCAGTACCATGGTAGCCCACTTGTACCTCCCTGCTCTCGATTCTACTGCTAATCTACCTACCACCTTGTCCAGGCCGGTAATAAACGGTTTGTTAAAGGAGAAGTACCGCTTCAACGGACTGGTTTTTACAGATGCCCTAAACATGCGGGGTGTGAGCGCTTTTTATCAACCCGGGGAGTTGGAAGTAAAAGCATTGCAAGCTGGTAATGACGTGTTGCTATTTCCTGAAAACGTTCCTGCTGCCATTGAGGCCATCAAGGCAGCTATAGACAACAAAGATATCAAACGACAGGTAGTGGAATCCAAGGTGAAAAGAATCTTGTCTACCAAATATAGGGCCGGGCTGAATCATTATCAACCGGTAAACACCGACAATTTAACATCATTCCTAACTCGACCAGAAGCCCAACTACTCAAACGTACCTTATTTGAAAAGGCCATCACCGTGGTCAAAAACGAACAAAACACCATTCCTATCAAAGTGCTTGATACCACCTACTTTGCTAGCCTTACCATTGGTACCAATGCACCTAATACCTTTCAAGAGAAATTGTCAAAGTACGCCCCATTCACCCACTTCACCGTAGGCAAAACCGAACGAAGTAAAGATCAATATCAGCGTTTACTCAGCAAGTTGGAAAACTTCAGTCAGGTATTGATTGGATTGCATATGCTGACTAATTCCAGAAGCAAGAATTATGGCTTAACCAGCGACGATATTGAATTTATTTCTTCACTGCAGAAGAGAACAAATGTGGTTTTAGTGGCATTTGGGAATCCTTACAGCCTTGAGTACCTCCCTGAGAGTGATAATTTGATATGTGCCTATCAGGACCAACGGATAACTCAAGAGCTGGTACCACAAATCATTTTTGGAGCAATTGATGCCAGCGGTCAGCTTCCGGTTAGCAGCGGTAGCATAGGGGCGGGCACGGGAGTTAACATCGAAGCCATTGGCAGATTAGGATATTCTTTACCAGAAAGTGCTGGTATGGACTCACGAGTACTTTCAAGAATAGACAACATAGCCAGAGAGGCCATTAGTGAAAAGGCCACACCGGGTTGTCAGGTGTTGGTAGCTCGCAATGGAAAAGTGGTTTTTGAAAAAGCTTATGGCTATTTCACCTATGATAGTGTGGACGCAGTAACGGATAAAACGCTTTATGATATTGCATCGATAACCAAGGTAGTAGCCACCCTGCAAGCTATCATGTTCCTGGAGGAGCAGGGTGCTCTGGATTTGAATCGAAAGGCATCCAGCTATCTCCCGGAAATGGTTGAAAGTAATAAGAAGGATATATTGATCAAGGACCTGCTTACACATCAAGCGGGATTATTACCCTTCATCCCGTTCTGGCGCAGGACCGTTGATAAAGTGGGGCTTAACCCTACTATCTACAGTGTTTATCCAGAGCAGAATTTTCAAATGCAGGTAGCACTGGGCATATACAGCATAAATACCCTACAGGACTCCTTATGGCAATGGACGGTAGACAGTCGTCTGAGACCGGCTAGATATAGACGCGGATCGCATTATACCTACAAATATAGCGATATGGGATTCTATGTGCTGAAGAAATTGGCTGAATCCAAGTTGAATCAGCCTATTGAGCAGTTTCTGGAGCAGAATTTTTATCGTCCTCTCGGCCTGTCTACCATGACCTACTTGCCCTTGTGCAAATTTCCAGTAAACCGCATTGCTCCCACAGAGGTAGACAATTATTTTAGAAATACTTTGATCTGTGGAACGGTTCACGACCAAGGTGCTGCAATGTTTGGAGGGATCGCCGGACATGCTGGTATATTTAGCAACGCCACTGATCTGGCAATATTAGCTCAAATGAATCTCCAAGACGGATATTATGGGGGTACACGTTATTTACAGGAGGGAACCTTAAAGAAGTTTACCACGCAACAATCTTCCCGCAATCGCAGAGGACTGGGTTGGGATAAACCCGAACGCAACGGGAAAATCAATCCCACCTCAAGATATGCCAGTGCTAGTACCTTTGGCCATACAGGGTTCACTGGTACGGCAGTTTGGGTAGACCCTGAATTCGATCTGGTTTATGTTTTCTTATCCAATAGAATACACCCGAAAGCCAATAATACTAAACTTATTAAAAGCAACATACGTACAAGGATTCAGGATGCTATCTATGATTCCATGTGGAGTTATAGAAAGGGGAATAGCTAATTATGAAAATAGGTATTGTATGTTACCCCACCTTCGGAGGAAGTGGAGTTGTAGCTACTGAGTTGGGAATTGCTTTGGCCAAAAAAGGGCACAAGGTCCATTTTATTACTTACTCACAGCCTACCAGGCTCGATTTTTTTAACGAGAACCTGTTTTATCACGAGGTAGAAATTCGCACCTATCCTCTGTTCCAGTACCCTCCTTATGAGTTAGCACTGGCCAGTACCCTGGTTAATGTGATCCAATATGAACAATTGGATCTACTCCACGTGCATTACGCGATCCCTCATGCTTCAGCTGCTTACATGGCCAAGCAGATATTAAAATCCAGCGGAGTGGAAATCCCGGTGATTACCACGCTTCACGGAACGGATATCACGCTGGTAGGCAAGGATGCCAGTTACGAGCCAGTTGTTACCTTTAGTATTAACCAGTCAGATGGCGTGACTGCGGTATCCAAGGACTTGAAGGAAGATACCTACAACCATTTTGATATTAAAAAGAATATTGAGGTAATCCCCAACTTCATCGATCTGCAAAAATTCAAAAAACAAAAAAAGGATCACTTCAAAACAGCTATTTGCCCCGAAGGCGAGAAATTAATTGTACACACTTCTAATTTCAGAAAAGTTAAAAGAGTGGAGGATGTGGTGAAAATATTTCGAAATATCCGGCAGTCTATTAGTGCCAAATTACTTTTGGTGGGTGACGGTCCTGAAAGAAATCACATCGAATCTTTATGCCGGGAACTAAACATTTGCAACGAGGTGAGGTTCTTAGGTAAACTAGAAGCGGTTGAAGAAGTGCTCTCGGTGGCGGACTTATTTATAATGCCATCAGAGAAAGAGAGTTTCGGACTGGCGGCCCTGGAGGCTATGGCTTGTGAGGTACCCGTTATTTCCTCCAACACTGGTGGACTGCCTGAGCTGATGATCGATGGGCAAACCGGGTTCATGAGTGATGTCGGTGACATTAAAAGTATGTCTGAAAACGCTTTGAAAATACTTTCTGATGGTCGTCTCGCCAAGTTCAAGGCAGGAGCGTTGAACCGGGCTAAGGACTTCGATGTTCATAATATATTGCCCATATATGAGGATTATTATCAGGAAATCACTGAGAATAATCATAAATCTGTAGCCAGATAGATGACAAAAAATCTAACTTTATTTTTGTGGTTAACCACTCTTATCTACTAAATTTGGGTAGAAAATGATTTTAAAGGTATGAGTGCTTCAACGAACACCATTAAACCCAAGAACAAAGGCTCAAAAGTTCTTTTCGATAATCCTTTGCTGGAACGCTTGAGCAGAACCAACACTGCGGTTCCAGTAAGTATATTCTTATCATTCTCCACGTTTCTAATGGTCTGGGGTTACCTTTATTCGCAATATACAGCACTGGCGCAAACTGCTGCTTTTTTGGTGGGATTGCTGCTTTTCAGCCTGATAGAATACTTAGTGCATAGGTATGTATTCCATATGATCACCAATACCAGGTTGAAAGAAAGAGTACAATATGCATTCCATGGAGTACACCACGAATTTCCCAAGGATACCAGCCGTCTGGCCATGCCCCCAATATTGAGTGTGGTGATTGTGACGGTACTCTTCTTTTTGT
>JANQPK010000431.1 GCA_028289505.1 Cyclobacteriaceae bacterium | reverse complement strand
TAACAATCCGCTATTGTGAGTATAGGTACCCGAAGTCTGTGTGATTAGATCATAACTGCCATTTCGATCGCCTCCAATCGACAGGGTACCACTGGGGGCAGTGAAATCCCCTGAGGTCAGGTATAAGGCGGTGATGGCCAAATCGGTAGTGCCTGAAGCTGGTGTGACCCCCATGGTATTGTCTATTTCTAACTCAGCGGTTCTTCCAATAGCAGATCCAGTGTACTCAGATGCAGCACTACCGTTCATAAGTACTGTCCCTAATCCACCATCTGCATCAGCTCCCACCAAAAGATCACTCCTCACCTCGATATTACCACTAAATACACCATCCGTATGAATGAAATCGTTGAGAGCTACCATATTTGCACCAGATGTCGCTAAAAACTTGTTATTTGGATTGTTCCCAGAGTTTTCATCGAATACCAGTTCAACATCATAAAAATCCACCGAACTGCTTAAATTAATGGTTGCCGTGCGATCACCAGTTGGGGTCCAGTTAGTAGCAAAAGAAACCAAGCCACTGTTGTGATTAAATGTACCACCGGAAAAAGTAAAGATTGTATAATTTGCGGATTGACTACCGTTGAGTATCAGGCTGGCATTGGTACTGGTAAAAGTGCCCCCGGTCTGGGTGAATGTACCATTAATGGTGATGTCGCTGTTGTTTCCAGAAAAATTACCGGCAGCTTGTTGAAAATTATTTGACCCAATGGTAATGGTGAATCCAGCGCCTTGGGTAATAAAACCAGCAAATCCAGTTCTGATGTCGAATCCATCAATGGATATGGCAACATCAATATTACAGTTTCCGGAACCGCCTCCATCAAAGATGGCGTTGTCACCCACGGTAGGTATAGAGGCTCCTCCAGCTCCCCCTGAAGTAGCCGACCAGTTGGCAGCATTATTCCAGTTAGCAGGCCCACTGGCAATCCAAAACCGATCAGCTCCTAGAACTTGTAAAGAGGATAGAAAAATGATCGTCAGGAGAAAAAAATTACTCCCCAAAAGGCTTTTCATTGTCAATAAAAGTACGACGTCTTCGGAGTAAAATAAAGGAATATTTATATTTTAAGTAAATTTCTGAGTGATACGGGGGTACGTATGTAAGTTTATTGCAATCAATTCGATGGTACCTGTTGAAAACACAGCGGTTAAATAAGGAAATAACTTTGGGGAGAATGACTAAATTAGTATTATGGTCATCAAACCTTAACAGAACCATGAAGCAGATAATTGTACCCACCGATTTTTCTAAAGGAGCATGGAGTGCTCTGTTGTATGCTGCCAAACTTGCCGAGGCCATGGAAATTCGGGAAATCCTGGTCTTAAATTCATACTATGCACCGCATTCTGGAGCTGCCACCTTGGTCTCAATTGACAGGATTATGCAGAAAGACTCTGAAGATGGACTGAATGCTCTCATGATTAAAGTCAGAGAATCTGGGCTGTCAGCGAAATTCAATTTTCGTGGAAAATCGATTCATGCCTCTCTGCTGGATGCTATTAACTCGGAAATTACCGACTACACTGAAAACATGGTAGTGATGGGATCTATGGGGGAGTCGGGAACCATCGAGAAGATTTTTGGTAGTAATGCCTCTGAAGTAGCGTCCAGGGCACAGTGTCCAGTGGTTATTGTGCCACCTAATGCTGGATTTGCACCCAAGAAAAACGTAGTACTGGCTTCGGATTATGATGAGATTTCCGATCAGAATATGAAAGTTTTACAAGTGATAAAAAACACCCATCCCTCTGCGAAACTTGAGGTGGTACATGTGGTAAAAGATACAGAAAGCATCACTGGACCTGTGGCTAAGGAAATCAGTCAAGAGGATTTGCCCCATGAAGTGGTTGAGATTACTGGTAATGAGGTCAGTGTGGCCTTACAGGATTATATGTCAAGCAGCCAAGCAGACCTGCTTATTATGATCAAACAGGATAGTGGTTTTCTAGGCAACCTATTCCACACAAGTATCACCAAGAAAATTGCTTTGCTGGCAAGTATACCCCTACTGGTGCTGAAGTGAAACCGCTGCCACCCAGTGTTTGGCCTTAACACCGGTAAAATGCTCAATCTGGTGCCTACAGCTAAAACCATTGGCAATAATTAAGTGTGACTGTTTCAACTTCTCTACCGCTGGAAACAGAGTTTCTTCTCCAATTTTTTGGGAAATCTGATAATGTTCCTTCTCATAACCAAATGATCCAGCCATCCCACAACAACCGGAAGGAATCTCCTGACACGCTATTTCAGCACTTCCTAAGATATTCTTTAGTGCTGAAGTGCCGTATAGGGCTTTTTGGTGACAATGCCCATGTATCGCTACCGCGTCTTTAGCCACCTTTAGCCTTAGTGATTTCGATTTCATGGCACCAGACACAAATTCATCAATCAGCACCACTTGTTCTCTTAGTGCGTTGGCAAGTTCGGAATCCTCGATCAAGTCCGGCAGGTCATCATTCAGTGCAGAAGCACAGCTTGGCTCACATACCACGACCTTCAAGCCTTGCTTTAGCCATGGCATTAACCTTTTGGCCATTTTTGTCCCTTCACATCTGGCATCTCTTAAAAAACCGTGTGAAATTTTAGGGCGCTGGCAACATCCCACGTTAGCCAAGATTACCTGGTAACCGAGGTCTTCCAATAGTTTAGTAGCACCTTTACCAATTTCAGGTTCATGAAAATTGAGGTAAGTGTCAGCAAACAGCACCACCTTCTTTTCGGATATTTTTGCATCAATTTGCCGATTGGCAAACCATTGATAAAATGGTTGTTTAGTATAAGCAGGTAAAGTTCTTCGAGCATCAAACCCCGCTAAAAGAGACGCCAGCTGCCTAAATAGCCAGCTGCTTTGTATCATATTTACTAGGGCTGCCTTTGGTCCGGCCATCTTGGCAGACATCATCGCAGAATCCCTGATCAATCGATCTCTCAAGCTAGTTCCATGAGTATCATAATAGTGCTGACTAACATCACTTTTCATCTTAGCCATGTCGACATTACTGGGGCACTCGGATTTACATGCCTTACAGGATAGGCATAAATCAAGTACCTGGTGCAGTCTTTTGCTGGCTAAACCTTGTTCCTGCATTTGGCCCGACATGGCCAGTCGTAATGCATTGGCCCTACCACGGGTAGAATGCTCCTCATCTCGGGTGGCCTTGAAGCTAGGACACATGGTACCCCCCAGCAGTTTTCGGCATTCACCTACCCCGGTACACATATGGACAGATTCCTCAAAGCTTCCCTCCTGCTCATATTTAAATTCTGTTTTGACAGGTTGGTCGTGATAGTCTGAACCATAACGCAGATTCTCCTCTATGGATTGAGCTTCCACGATCTTGCCAGGGTTCATAAGATTTTGAGGATCAAATAGTTCTTTTACCTTTAAGAATACCTGATACAACTGTTCTCCAAAGTATCTCTTATTGTAAGCACTGCGCACCAGACCATCCCCGTGCTCTCCACTCCAGGATCCCCCAAACTGCTGAACCAGCTCAAAGGTATCGTCTGCAATAGCCTTTAGTCTTTTGATGTCCTCAGAATCTCTTAAATCAAGAATAGGTCTAACATGTATTACCCCGACACTGGCGTGTGCATACATGGCGGCATCGGTTTGGTGCTTTTTACAAACTTTCAGCACCTGGTCAATATATTCTGGCAAATGGTGGGAAGGAATCCCCGCATCTTCGATAAATGGCAGTGGTTTTTTCTTACCCTTTAGACCCAGCATTAGACCCAGGCCTTTCTTTCGTATTACCCAAACATCTTCATAGTCGCTACCTTCAGGAAACAGGGGGTAAGCATATCCCAGTCCTCGATGCTGTTGATCGGCAATCATAGCTTGCGCCCGGTCCTGAATTTCCTGTTCTGAATCCCCGTAAAACTCCACAATCAAAATTGCGGCAGGATCTCCTTCAATAAAATGGCTATGATGCTTGGTGGTAAGATTCTCCCGGCTCAGTTTTACCACTACGTTATCTAGTATCTCAACTGCCGATGGCTGGAATTTCAACATGGGCTCTACTGCCCTTATCGCTTCCAGTAGCTGATGGTAATGAACAACGCAGACACTCTTATGCCTGGGTAGCGGTTCCAGATTCAGCTTGAACTCCAGTGACACTGCCAAGGTGCCTTCACTGCCACAGATTAGTTTACACAAATTCCACTGATCAGTATGGATAAACTCATCTAGGTTGTACCCTCCTACCCGACGCATAACTTTGGGAAAGCCTTCAGAGATTAGGCGTTTGTTATCTACGATCAGTTCTCTAAAACTTTTATAGATGTCTGCTTCCCTGCCTTGGCCTTTGGAAATAGCCTGGTAAGCATCCGGACTCCTGGTGGACAAACATAACTCGGTTCCATCAGCCAGTAAAACAGAAGCTTCTAACAGATGGTCTACGGTCTTTCCGTACAAAATGCTTTTGGTACCAGAACTATTATTCCCAACCATTCCTCCGATATTGGCCCGGCTACTGGTGGCGGGGTCAGGTGCAAAATGCAACCCCATCGGCTCCAATATGGCATTTAAGTCGTCCCTGGCAATCCCGGGCTGTACCCTCACCCATCTTTGCTGCTGGTTCACCTCCAATACCTGATTCAAATGTTTGGAAAAATCCAACACCATAGAGGCTCCCACAGTTTGACCTGCTAGACTGGTACCCCCGCCCCTTGGAAGTATGGTAACCTGATGTTTCCTGGCGGTGGCGACTGCATTTTTGATATCATGCACATGTTTGGGAAATACCACCACTTCAGGTTCAATCTGATAAATGCTGGCATCGGTAGCATACATTCCCAGAGTGTAGCGATCATCCAGCACTTCTCCATCCAGCAGAGTGCGCAATTCACCTACAAATTCGTTGGTGGAACTGCCCATTAATCATCAATAATTAAAGGAAACCCAGTTGTATTGACCTACCTTCCAAGCATCTCCAGCCTGACCAGCCACTTGTACCAGTATAGAACTGGTATGGCGTTCTTGATTCTTTTCATAAACCCGCAAAGTAGTGCGATAGCTGGTAACAAATACGTTGCCTTTTACCTCAGTATAAAGAAATTTGGTCTCCCCAAAAGATAAGGAAATATCGTTAGCAGCTAACAGCTCATCAAGCCACTGTTCGAAATTCTGGTCATTTTTTCTTCTCACACGGGGAACATTTTCAGTATCGATTCGCACCGCACTGGCAGTGTATTTAGGTAGAAAATACTTCAATAAGTCATCGGTATTTTTGGATTTAAACATTGAAGTCCAACCCCGATGTAGACTCATTACCAAGGTTTCGACAGCTTCTTCCTCCGCAGTGCTAGCAGCAAAATCTATAGTATTTCCACTCAGCTCAGCAAGTTGCTGTTCCATGTCATGTACTATAGTTTGCAGGCTGTCAGCCCGGGTAACCGCTTGTCGAGTTTCAGATAATTGTTCCTGGTAACTTATAGTAAGCTGACTATTTTCTGCTTGTAGCACATCAAGTTGCTCATTGTCCTGGCTGCATCCCAGTACCATAAGACTGCTGACCAGAATGGTTAAGATCTGTTGTAGGTTCATCAATTTCACTATTTACATTCAATTTGTTTGAGGTCTGAAAGTACAAAATATTCTCTTAATGTGAGCAGTATCTGAAGTGGATAGGCAAAGCCTCTCACCACTTGGATTTCAGATGCAGAATCTTATATTTACTAATGGTCTCGATGTTGAAGATACCAACCAACCAAATATAAATCGTCATGAAAGCCAGGCCCAGACTCAAACGAAGGCAGTTTATCAAATCCGCTGCCGCTACCACCGCAACCATATCCATCGTCCCCAGCCATGTGATAGCCGGAACCGGGCACATACCACCATCCGATCAGATTAATATAGCTAATATCGGCTGTGGCACCCAGGGACTAAGAGAAATGGGGTCAATGCTGACCAATGAACGGATTCGAGTTACCGCTGTTTGTGACGTAAACCGATACTCTACCGACTATATTGATTGGTCACTCCATGGTATCAGGAATAACATCCGAAAAGTACTGGGTGATGAGTCCTGGTGGGATGGTGTGGAAGGCATCCCAGGCGGTCGAGATGTGGGCAAAGCATATGTAGAGCAGTATTACGGCAAGAACAAGGCCTCGGGAAATTATAAGGGCTGCGCCTCTTATGAGGACTTTCGCGAACTCCTGGCCCAGGAAGAAGGTATTGATGTAATTAAAATCATGACTCCTGATCATACTCACGCCTCAATCGCCATGGCTGCCATGGATAAAGGTATCAGTGTACTCACTCACAAACCCATTGCCAATCGCATGGCGGAAGGCCGAGCAACTATCAATAAGGCCAAGGAAACTGGAGTAGTGACACATCTACTGGCATGGAGCGACCGACCCGAGTATCAACAGGTTTTAGCCTGGATAAAAGATGGTGCCATTGGTAAACTTAAGGAAATACACAATTGGTCGTACCGTCCAGTATGGGAACAATGGACCCAGAGACCAACAGAAACCCCATCGATTCCCGAAGGGTTTAACTGGTCATTGTGGTTAGGCCCGGTACCCGATATTCCCTATCATCCTAACTATACTCACAATGTCTTCAGGGGGTGGTATGACTTTGGTGGCGGTAGCATTGCAGATATGGGCCATTATAGTTTATTTCCCTTGTTCGAAGCTTTTGGCATTGATAGGCCACCCGTTAGTGCCCGTGCATTTGGTACCACTACCAGGGAAGCAGTGGATCACGTGTATAAATGGGTAAAAAATGAAGCAGCATTCCCGCAAAGCTGTTTGATCAGGCTAAAGTTTCCAGAACAGAAAGCACTACCAGCATTTGATCTGCTGTGGTACGATGGCGGTATGAAACCCTTCCCGCCTGAGGAGCTAGAAGTGGATGGCAGGGATACACCGAACGAAGGTATGATGTTCGTTGGGGACAAGGGCAAGATCTTAGCGGGATTCAGAGGAGAAAATCCGGTGATCATCCCAAAGTCGAAAATGGAGAAATATGGAAGCGTGAGTTTTGATGATGATAGTGCTGCTCGATTTCGTGATGAAAACTGGCTCGAATATGTAGCAGAGAAAAAACAGTCTCCCGGTAGCTTTATTCGTGCTCAAACTGTTACCGAAGCCATTAACCTAGCTGCTGTGGCACTCAGAGCGGGTAAAACTGTACATTACGATTCTAAAAGTATGAAAATCACCAATGATGAAGAAGCCAATAAATACCTCACCAGATCATATCGCCCGGGGTGGGAAATCAGTTAAATTACCGGTTGCAAATAGCAGGCGTGATTTTATTAGACAATCAGCGGTAGCTGGAAGCTTGGCTGCAATTGCGCCTGGATTAATCAGTTATAGCAAAGCTAAAGAAACCAACAACATGAAAAAAGATGACATATCACTGGCCCAGTGGGCACTAGTCGATGAGATGCGGCAAGGAAAATGGAAAAACCTGGACTTTCCAAAGCTCGCCCGAGAGGTATTTGACCTGAATGGAATTGAATTTGTAAATACCCTGTTTGAAGTGCCGCATGTAAACTACTTGAACCAGCTGAAACAAAATGCCGACGACCATGGAGTTGAGATGGTATTGATCATGGTGGATGCGGAAGGTGATGGTGCTGAACCAACAGCAAAGCTTCGGAAACAATTTGAAATCAACCATCGAAAATGGATTGATATAGCCCATTATTTAGGCTGTCACGCCATCAGAACCAACTGTAGAGGCCCCAAAGATGCAGACCCGAATGAAGCGTTAAAGTGGGCAGTGGAATCCTACCAAATGCTTTTGGAATACGCCAAACCTTCCGGGGTAAAAGTTACCATTGAAAACCATGGTGGAGTTAGTAACAACCCCGATTGGATGGTTAAATTGATCAAGGAAATTAACGACCCGGAATTTGGAACCTATCCTGACTGGAGAGGCCCCAGCGATGATTTTGACAATATAGACTACCTTAAGAAGACCATTCCCTATGCTTTCGGTCAATCCTACCGCAACCAGCCCTCAGAGGAGCAGACAGCACAAATGATCAAGATTAGTCAGGAGTCGGGTTATAATGGGTGGTATGGCATTGAATCCAGCGGAAGAGAAGCCATTCACGAAGGCATCCGGATTTTAAAGAAATACCTTTAGGTTAATTATGGATTATGAGTTATAAGGTATTGGTTATTTGGGGTCTGTTAATGGGGGCTTGCTCAAATTCGGGTGTTTCTCAAATACACGACATTACCAATCAGGAATTGGTGCAACTTTTGGAAAATGAGCAGGTACAGTTGGTCGATGTTCGCACACCCGCAGAAGTAGCTGAAGGTACCATAGATGGTGCGCAGAACATTGATTTCAGGGATGATAGTTTTACGGCAACTATTGGTAGACTGGACAAAGAAAAGCCTATCGTGGTATACTGCGGAGCCGGTGGTCGCAGCGGTAAAACCAGCGATCTACTGCAGGAGTTGGGATTTAAAGAGATCTATGACCTAACCGGGGGGTTTAACCAATGGAAGGCTGAAGACTATCCCATAGCCAAACCCTAGCAATCTAAGATCTTAGCTCTAGATCTAAGATCTTAGATCAAATCACTGCTTCCACACCTGACTCTTTGCGGTTACTGGCACATCCCACGGTTGAGGTGGATTGGGCTGATACAAAGGATCCTGATCAGATTTGGGAAAGCTATGCGCAACTTTCATCAACTGATTGAAGTTTTCTAGTACTTCACCAGTTCCTAGGCTATCTAGTAAATTGGTTAATTCCTGTGGATCGTCTTGCAGATCGATGAACTTCTCAGGTGCTCTTTTGGTGTTAATGTATAGCTTGAACCGATGGTTTCGGAGAACCCGGTCCCGGTAACGGTATTGATTCTCCACCCCCTGGTCTGTAAGACGTGCATTATTACCCCCTCCCATGCTTAAAATCCATTCTCTGTTTGATGCAGCCTGCCCCTGTAAAATCGGCAAAAAGGATACGCCATCCATGGATTCTCGATGAGGTGCCAGTTGAACTCCCACTACTTCCAATAGGGTTGGAAATATGTCGGTGAAATCGATCAAAGCAGAGGATTCGGATCCAGCTTGAATTTTTGCTGGCCAGCTGATTATAAAGGGTATACAGACCCCAGTCTCTGTGGTCTGACTTTTGGCACCAGGTACTTCAATACCCATTCTGGTGCCGCTAATTGCCCGGGTCGTACCATTATCAGTGGTCAGCATCACCAAAGTATTATCCCTAACTCCAACCTCAACCAGGGTATTCAAGATACTGCCAACATTTTTGTCTATAAACCGCACCATGGCTTTATGACGTCCCAGATCTGAATCAGAGGATTCATCCGGGGTATTCACCAATGGAGTATGTGGCAGTACCATTGGATAGTATACAAAAAATGATGAGTCTCGGTTGGTACGAATAAAGTCCTCCAGGTATTCTCGAAAAACTTCTGGTCCGAATCTTCCGGTGTAGGTACTACTTCCTGCTTGAGTAAAGATATAGGGGTCTTGATATCGGTTCGCGCTGGCCTCCACACCAGTTTCATACCCCGTCCACATACAATAATCATCAAAGCCATTTCTGACAAGAGCATCGGGCTCCACCCTAAAATCGTCAATCTGCCATTTTCCAGCAATACAGGTCTTATATCCCGCTTTTTTTATTTCCCGGGGTAAAGATGGGTTCATGGTTTCATCAAAATGGGCACCTCCACCCCATCTGGGCACATCCCAATGGTTAACCCAACCGTGGCGAAAAGGATATTGGCCCGTAAGCATGGTCACCCTTGAGGGGGTGCACTGAGGCATGCAATAGGCATGGTGCAGTTTCAAACCACTGCTGGCGAGTGCATCAATATTAGGAGTGCTGATATCCTCTGCCCCATAACTACTGATCCATTCTTTACCCAAATCATCAATTAGAATAAATACAATGTTGGGCTTTTCCGGATGCTGGTTTGTGGAACTGGTTTTTCCACAGGAGAAAAACAAGCTGACCATAAGGGAAAATCGAAGAATACCAGTTAGCCACTTCACTACCATACCATTTTGGCGATCTTCCCCTTTCCGGCTAACCAGGCGACATTGGTATCATGAGCCACCCTTACCGTATAAAAGTCCTGTTGATGAATTTCTTGCCATTTGGTGCCACCATCTTTGGAATAAGCAATACCGGTAGGCCCCACTGCCAGTAATTGCTGAGCATCTGATCCCGGCACATACTGCACACATGATCGATATCCAGGACCCTGGCCATCGCTGATCAAATGCCAGCTTTTTCCACCATCAGCAGTAACTGCCTTGTTGGATTTGTTTAAGGATTTTTGCTCCCAATCGCCACCAAAAATGACACCCCGGAGTTCATCAAAGAAATCGACAGAAAATACTCCCGTCATTTTACCACCTTCAACTATTGGAGATTGAAATACTCCCCAGGTTTTACCCCGATCTGGGCTATGGAAAACTCTGGCTTTGGTACCACCTGAAACCATCCAAGCATGCTGCTGGTATAACGATAAATTAGAATTGCTTGCGGCAAATGCAGCCTCTCCTTTTTTAACCTGGGGTAGATTCTCACAGGCTATCTTACGCCAGGTCTTACCACCATCTGCTGACAGAATTACCGATAAGCACTCATCGGTAGGATCTCCCATGGCAATCCCATTTTGCTGATCCCAGAAGCTCATAGAATCATAAAAGGCTGCCTGATGATCTTCCTGGTAAACTACATTCCAGGTTTGTCCCTGGTCAGTAGAGCGGTAGAGGTAAGCTGGTGATGCCACGCTTAAAAGCATAACTGCTTCAGTAGTCACGGCAATAGCACGAAACTCAAGAACGCTGTCTTTGATAACAATGCTGTCGTGGTGCCAGGTGTTACCACCATCTAGGGTATATCCAAAGCGTCCTTTATTGCCGGCATACCACATGTGATCAGGACTTAAAACCTCAATAGCCCTTATACTACAATCAACCGGATAGTAGGTGAAACTAGGTTCGATCTGCTGTGCCATACTTAAATGGCCACTACAAAGCAACAGCACCAAGCAATTGGCCGCCTTTAGTTTAGGAATTTTAGATTGGTATTTTGGAATTGGAAAGTCAGAAACCAGAAACCACAAATCAGCGATCACTAAGCAGCTCTTTTGGCAGAGATGTCTACTGATTTTTGTTTGGCCAGTTTAACTACTCCCATCTTGTCCAATAGCCAGATTATTGAATAGGTAGGATCAATTTCATGCCAACGGATACCACCGAAATTGGCTCTTGATCCATGCTTATGATGATTATTATGATAACTCTCTCCCATCATCAAGAAATCTACCGGTAAAAAATTCCGGGAAGTATCCTTTACTTCAAAATTTCTGTAGCCGTACTTATGGGCAAACCAATTGATAATAGCGCCATGTATTGGAGCCAGAAAGAAGTGGATGGGCAGTAACAACCATAGCCACCATACGCTGGCAAAGTACCAGTAGAAAGCAGTGTATCCCAACCCCCAGCAAATCCTGGATGCCCAAGATCGGGCAAACAAGTCGAAAGATGACCACTCGGGAATATTCTTTAGAAATCTTGGCTCCACCTTAATTTTTTTCTTAATGATATCCGAATAGATGGTTTTTGTCTTCCACATCATCTTGAAAATGTTCTCATCATATTTTGGGGAGTGCGGGTCGTCCGGAGTATCCGCGAAGGCATGATGCATCCTGTGCATGATGCCATAACCATATGCGCTTAGGTAGTTGCTGCCCTGAAATACCCAGGTCAACACGAAAACTACTTTTTCGGTAAACTTTGACATAGTGAA
>JANQPK010000430.1 GCA_028289505.1 Cyclobacteriaceae bacterium | reverse complement strand
ATATGACCAAGGCCTACGTGGAAGATTTTAATGCCAGTCATAATAATGTGAAATTAAATGTCACCAGTGACCGCTCATTGGTAGTGGTTCAAAGAACCGAATTGCTGCTTAAAAATGGGCTTCAGGGAATCTTCCTGGTATTACTTTTTCTGGCCATTTTCCTGAAACCTCGCCTGGCCTTCTGGGTAGCTTTTGGACTTCCGATTTCCTTTTTTGGCATGTTCATCTTCGCCAGCAGCTTCGGGGTTACCATCAACGTGCTTTCGCTGTTTGGTATGATCATCGTGATTGGTATCCTGGTGGATGATGGTATTGTAATTGCTGAAAACATCTTTGCGCATTACAAGCAGGGTAAAAGCCCCATTGCAGCAGCTCTGGACGGTACTAAAGAGGTGATCCCTGCCATAACCTCAGCCATTTTTACTACTTTGATTGCTTTCAGCACCTTCTTTTTCCTTGACGGTAGAATCGGTGAGTTCTTCAGTGAAGTATCGGTGATTGTAATACTCACCTTATCGGTCTCCCTGATAGAAGCCCTGATTATCTTACCTGCACATATTGCCCATTCCAAGGCCTTGAAAAGCAATCAAAAAACCTATGCTATCAATCGTAATGCAGACCGGTTTATCCGTTGGATGCGTGATACGGTTTATGGACCTACCATCTCGTTCTTTCTGAAGCACAAGTTTTTAGGCATCGCCATCCCCACCATGTTTTTGGTGATAACCCTTGGGGCTATAGGTGGTGGGTTAATACGAATGAGCTTTTTCCCCAGAGTGGCCAGCGATAGGATTCAGGTTACCTTAAAAATGCCACAAGGTACCAGCGAGCACATTACAGATTCCATAATCACTAAGATTGAAGATGCCACCTGGCGGGTAAACCAGCAGTTTACCAAAAGACAGACTGGTAACCTACAAGTAGTGGAGAATGTGATTAGAAATATCGGGCCAGGCACCGCCAATGCCAGTCTCAGTATTAACCTTCTCCCAGGTGAATCCAGAGATTTTCCCTCATTTGCCATTGCCGGCGCCCTGGATGAGGAGGTAGGTGAACTGTATGGAATCGAAAGCGTGGAGTACGGTTCCGGTTCAAACTTTGGCGGTAAACCTATTTCCGTCTCCATCATGGGCAGCAATATCTCTGAGCTCAAAGGTGCCAAGGAGCTACTGAAACAAGCCTATCAACAAAACCCATTATTAAAGGATATATCCGATAACGACCCCGAAGGCATTAAAGAAATTGAATTGAGGCTCAAGGACAATGCCTACGCCATGGGATTTAATTTTAACGATGTAATTAATCAAGTTAGGAGCGGATTCTTCGGGAACCAGGTGCAACGCTTTCAGCGTGGCCGGGATGAAATCAGAGTTTGGGTCCGGTACGATCGTCAAGAGAGGTCCAGCATCCAAAATCTGGACCAGATGAGAGTGGTATCCCCTTCCGGTGAGCGCGTTCCTCTAGGAGAAATTGCGGACTATGGCATTGCAAGAGGAGAGATATCCATTAACCATCTAGATGGTAAGAGAGAAATCAATGTTGAGGCTGACGTTAAAAATCCCAAGAGTAGCCCCACCGAAATTATGGCAGACCTGCAAGCGGAATTATTACCAGTAATCCAAGCGGAATTTCCCTCGGTTACTGCCTCCTTCGAAGGTCAGAATCGAGAAGCCGGCAAAGTGACAGGATCGGCCAAAAGAGCACTTCCCATTGCGCTTTTTATGATCTACGTGCTCATTGCCTTTACCTTCCGCAGTTTAAGTCAACCGTTGCTACTATTGATCATGATACCGTTTAGTCTTATCGGTGTGGCCTGGGGACATTATATCCATGATCTGCCCATTAACATTTTGTCCTTTTTAGGGATCATCGCCTTGATAGGTATTGTGGTTAACGATGGATTGGTACTAATTGGGAAGTTCAATTCTTTTCTAAAGGAAGGGTTGAGTTTTGACGATGCCATCGTTGAAGCTGGCAAATCGCGGTTTAGAGCAATATTTCTTACCTCATTGACCACGGTTGCCGGACTGTCGCCCCTTATATTGGAGAAAAGTAGACAGGCACAATTCCTGATTCCAATGGCAGTATCCATATCCTACGGAATTATAGTAGCTACCTTTTTAACCTTACTCATGTTACCACTTCTACTGTCGGTTGGAAATAGATTCAAAGTCTATGGGAAGTGGCTGAAAACCGGTAAGAAACCCACCGATGAAGAAGTAGAAAGAGCAATTATTGAACAAAAAGTTGAGGAAGAAGAATATGAAATGGCTTAAATCATTCCTGGTCATAGCATTGATAGCTGATCTTAGTCATGGTCAAGATCTCCTGACCAAAGGAGAGGCGGTTAAACTTGCCCTGGAGTTCAACTATGACATCAAAGTGGCCAACAATGATGTGGAAATAGCTACTAACAATGCCAGTATCAAAAATAACTCCTACCTCCCTACAGTTTCGGCAACCGCGGGTACCAGCTACCGTGATAATAATATCAAACGATTCGATGACGAAGGTTTTGTCTTCAACAATAGTGGTAGTGTAATCAATTATAACACCTCAGTTACACTAGACTACACCATTTTTGATGGCATGGGCAGGAAGTACATCTTTGAACAAGCTAAACAGGGAGCCATGTTGAGTGAGTTACAAGCCAGGCAGATTACGGAGGCCGCTTTGCTCCAACTGTTCATAGCTTATCATGAGGTGGCTCGTCTCACCGAGAATCAACTTATACAAAGACAAACGCTGGATATCTCCAAAAGGAGGTTACAACGGGCCAAGTACAGCTTTGACTACGGGCAATCTACCCAACTAGACGTGTTGAATGCAGAAGTTGATGTTAATACCGACAGCGTAAATTACCTCACCATTGTACAGCAGCTGGGCAATGCCAAAAGGGATCTTAACTTGTTGATGGGACGTGAGGTGAATACCCTCTTTAGAGTAGATACCACGGTATATTATACTCGCAACGTTGACATCCAGGCGTTGAGGGAGGAAGTACAAAACAAGAATATCACCATTCTTCAAATTGATCGGCAAATCGCTTCAAGCGAATATGAAGTGGGCATCAGTAAATCTGGATGGGTTCCGAGATTGGGTGCAAATGCTAACTATAGTTGGAATAGAAATGATTTCGAAGCGAATTCCGGTTTTGCAGATATTAGAACCACCGGGCCCTTCCTCGGTTTAAACATGAATTGGAACATATACGATGGTGGTGCCACCAGTACCAGGGTACAGAATGCGAAAGTGGCCTTAGAAAACCAGAAAATCAATAAAGAAAGAGCACAACAGCAACTTGACCGGGACCTCAACAATGCATGGACCACCTATCAAACAGCTTTATTTATTTTGGATGCTCAAAGAAAGAATCTACAAACCAGTCAAAGAAACTTCGATCGTACCCAGGAACAGAACAAATTTGGGCAGGTGACCTCTATCGAGTTTCGTCAAGCACAGGTCAATTTACTCAATGCCTCACTAATTTATAATGAAGCTAAGTATGCGGCTAAAAATGCTGAACTTGCATTGCTTCAGTTGAGTGGACACTTATTGGACACTGAGTTCTAAGCATAATTCGCTACTTTAGTCCATGGCTAGAGTAGATATCAACCGCAGAGCTTTCATTGCCTCCTCCATGGCCAGCACCGCTGGGCTGGTAATCAGCGCTTGTGATGGAGCAGTGGAGGTCCAAACTAAACAAGCACGTGATTATAGCACACTTGACCAGGTGTTGAATGAACCCATTATTGACCAGAGTCAATTTCCTGATTCCCTAATTATCGAATCATTAGATCTTATGGTGAGTCAGGGCAATTTCATTTGCCAGGTACGGACCACTTCTGGAGCAACTGGATATTGTGTCAGTAACAACACTCAAATGCAGTCGCTTTACCCAATTTTTACCCACAGGTTACGGCCTTTTTTTATCAAGAAGGACGCTAGAGACCTGGAATCGCTATTGGCTGAGGTCTATGTTTTTAGAAGCAACTACAAGTTGCAAAATCTGGCTTTATGGGTGCCTTTGGCTACTATTGAATTTGCTATTCTTGATTTATTGGGCAGAGTAGCAGGTAAACCGATGGGGGCCTTAAT
>JANQPK010000125.1 GCA_028289505.1 Cyclobacteriaceae bacterium | reverse complement strand
AATACTTGAAATCACATGATGAATGCACCGGAAAAGTTGGTGTAGTGGGGTTTTGTTTCGGTGGCTGGATCTCCAATATGATGGCGGTAAAAGTACCAGACTTGGCTGCTGCGGTGCCCTTCTATGGGGGTCAACCAGATGCCACTATGGTACCACAAATCCAAGCACCATTAATGCTCCATTTCGGTGAACTTGATAAAAGGGTAAATGAAGGATGGCCTGCTTACGAAGCAGCACTTAAACAACATGGCAAGGAATATCAGGCATTTATGTACCAGAATGCCAACCACGGATTCCACAATGATACCACAGGCCGGTATGATGAAGAGGCGGCTAAGCTTGCATGGGAAAGAACTATTGATTTTTTTAAGGATAAATTATCATGAGCATCAAGCCTAGCTACTAGCTTCAATCATACAGTTAATAACTCTGATGGAGGTAAGACTTTCATTTCTCAGTCTATTTGCCGCAATGATGCTGACGAGCTTGAATTTATACCCTCAGGACCTCCATATTAAGAAAGCTGAGGGGCCTATCACAGTTGATGCCGTTTTTGACGAATCAAGCTGGCAGCAAGCCGAAGTAGCAGACAGGTTTAACCAGTTTTTCCCATACGATACCTCGGAGGCTATCGCCGCCACCGAAGTACGAATGACCTATGACCATGAATTCTTGTACGTGGCCGCTGTTATGCGCAACCTCGGACCCCGAGATTACATAACACCATCCTTGAGGCGTGATTTCCGGGGCCGTGGTTACGACGGCTTCACCCTAGTTCTGGATACCTATAAGGACAGAACCAATGCCTTTGTTTTCGGTATAAATCCATTTGGGGTACAAAGAGAAGGTTTAATATCAAATGGGGGAAACACCACTCGAACTGGTCGCACCGGTAGCAGCGGCAGTTCATCATTCTCACTTACCTGGGATAATAAATGGTATGCAGAGGCCAAAATACATGAGGGTTACTGGACTGCTGAAATGGCCATTCCATTTAGCACTTTGCGCTTCAAAGATAACGTCGATACCTGGTACGTGAATTTTTATCGTATCGATAGCGAGTACACAGAGACCTCAACCTGGGCTCTTATTCCTCGTAATTTCAGCGTAATTAATCTATCCTTTAATAAAGAATTAAAATGGGATCAGGCCCCTGGAAATCCCGGAAGAAACATATCTCTAATTCCCTATACCGCCTTCAAATCCTCAAAAAATTTCGAGGAAAACACGCCCACTAATACCACACTTACCGCCGGTGGCGATGCGAAGGTAGCCCTGACCTCTGCATTGAATCTTGATTTGACCATAAATCCTGATTTTTCTCAGGTGGAAGCTGACCAACAGGTAACCAACCTGGACCGGTTTGAGATCTTCTTCCCTGAGCAACGGCAATTCTTTCTGGAGAATGCCGACCTGTTTGCATCGTTTGGCTCAGATAATGCACGACCATTTTTTTCTAGGCGGATTGGCATCACCAGTGATTCCGCGACCGGAACCCCGATCAATAATGCCTTGTATCTCGGCGCCAGGATGAGTGGAAACATTAACAACAACTGGCGAGTAGGCCTGATGAGCGTCCAAGCCTCAAAGGAAGACGATATTTCTCTGCCTTCCATTAATTATACTGTGGGATCGGTACAGCGAAGAATTGGTCAGCGATCAAATGTTTCGGCCATTATGGTCAGTAAACAGGCCTTTCAGGACAGCATAGGGGGGGATTTTAAAATTAAGCCCACTACTTGGAACCGTACTTTTGGGTTAGACCTAAATCTGGCAACCCCAGATAATAAGTGGAGCGGGAAGGCCTACTACCACCGTACTTTTGACGAAATGGATGAGGATTCTACCTATTCGTTAGGTGTAGGGGTTAACTACCAGACCTACCGCTGGGAAGGCAGGAGTGACTTCCGGTCGATAGGAGCCAACTTCAACCCGGATGTCGGCTTTGCCAGAAGAACAGACTTTAACCAGATCAGGGGAACCATCTATCACAATTTTTATCCCTCCACAGGAAGTATCCAGGCCCATGCGCCGGGCTTCGATTTTGATTTTCTGGGAAATGAACAGTTCGGACTAACAGATTGGGACCTGAATATTCTTTACCGCATTAATTTCAGAAACAACGCCAGGTTCAGCCTGAGGCTGCGCCGTCAGTACACCTATTTGTTCGAGCCATTCGACCCCAGCGGCACCGAAGGTCTGGAGTTACCCCAGGGCAGCGATTACACCTATAATTTTGTAATTGCCGAATTCAATTCAGACGAGCGAAAATCACTGTTTTATGAAATACAGACCAACTCCGGGGAGTATTTTAATGGCTCCCGTTTAAATCTGGAGGGCACGCTGTCGTATCGATACTCCCGTAAGATACTGGCTTCTATGAATTTTGCCTTTAACCGGATCAGACTGCCAGAGCCTTATAACGATGCCGACCTGGTGTTAATCGGCCCTCGATTTGATATCACCTTTACCCGGAAGTTGTTCTGGACCACATTTATCCAATACAACAATCAAATCGAAAACATGAACATCAATACCAGATTGCAATGGCGCTACATGCCGGTTTCCGACATGTTTCTAGTCTATACCGACAACTATTTTGCGGGAGTGGATGATCGATTTATTGACTTTAGTCGCTCCAAATCCAGAGCACTGGTATTTAAATTGAGTTACTGGTTCAATATCTAGTCTTGATAAATACATCCACTGGGTTTAACTTAAAGTTAGCTATGAAATTAAACAGGATTCTCGGAATTATCATCATTGGTGTAGCCCTTGGCTGCTCCACTGTTAGCAGTCAAGAGCAGGATACTACGCTTTCACAAGAATTTAAAGATTACTGGTATTCTGGTGTGGCTGAATTGACCCGATACAAACTGGAACAGGCACGGTATGGAGAAATACACCCCGGAGATGCAGTGCTTATTTTTGTTACCGAAGATTTTCACACCGATAAGCAAGTGAAATATGAATCAGGTGCCCGTGAAAATGTTGCTTCAGTACTGAAACTTAATTTTACCAGAAACTTCCTAACCGGTATCTATCCCTATTCGGTAATGTCTTCTGTTTTTACCCCTGTAAACTACACTGAACCTACTCTGAAAATTACCACCTCCTCCCAGGAATGGTGCGGGCATAGTTTTTCCCAATTGAATTACCGACAGCATAAGTACCAGTTCCAATTGTACTCTTACTTCCAAGACGAAAGCGACCAATCATTATCCATCGACCCAGTGATGACGGAGGATGAAATATGGACCAGGATCCGGATCAGACCTTCTTCCCTACCTGCAGGAGCTATAGAATTGGTGCCTGGTAATCAGTTTTTGAGATTCAATCATCGAGAACTTGCAGCTGAGAATGCCATAGCATCATTAGATGAAATCACAGACCCGGCCTTATCATCAAATCCACTCTCTCGCTATCGGGTAGAATACCAGGATTTTACGCGTGTACTTGAAATCACCTTTGAAACGGACTTCCCACACCAAATAGTAGCCTGGGAAGAACAAACACAGCGGGGCCAAGGGCAGGTTTTGACTACCAAAGCCACCAGAACACATACCATTAATACCCCTTACTGGCAGCAAAATGCACGGGCCGACAGTGTATTGCGTCCGCAACTGGGACTAGAATAACCACCACCTAAACAGCTTAATCATGAAATTAATACCCGTTTGCAGTTTTCTACTTTTAACTTTTAGTATGGCTTTTGCTCAGCAGAACACCGCTCCTGCTGGATATACCACCTTGTTCAATGGTGAAGACTTCTCCGGTTGGAAAGTACCGGTTGGGGATAACGGACATTGAAAAATCATTGATGGGGTTATTGATTATGATGCAGAAAGTGAAGCAAAAGAGGATAAGAACCTTTGGACGGAGCAGTCCTATAAAAACTTTGAACTACTGGTGGACTGGCGCATTAAAGAAACACCTTGGGACAATCCAAGAGTACCCTTAATCCTACCCAGTGGACTGCATAAACTGAATGAAAACGGAGAAGAGATCCGCATGACCGTACCTGATTCAGACTCTGGTATTATGCTTCGCGGGGTGGGTAAATGCCAGGCCAATATCTGGTGCTGGCCCATTGGATCCGGCGAAGTATACGGCTACAGAATGGATAAGAATATGCCGGCGGAAGTGCGTAGGGGCGTGACCCCCACTACCAACGCGGATCATAACATAGGGGAATGGAATACATTTAAAATTACGTTCATCGATGACCGTCTTACCGTAGTATTAAATGGCATCACCGTTATTGAAAATGCCTTGATACCGGATATCCCCGAGGAGGGTCCCATCGCCTTACAGCATCACGGCAATAAGAAAAACGGCCAGTGGACCAGTCCACCGAGTTTGGTTCAGTTCCGGAATATCTACATTAAGGAGTTATAACAGCAGTCTATGTTTTGGGCATTGCAGCAGGTGCTGCCCGTCAATAAACAGATACCACCCAAGCGGTTTCATAGTTGGTGGAAACCCTTTAAACTCGAAGCAGGTACTCCCAAAAAAGCAAGGTACAAGGCATAACCTGTCCCTAAATAGAAACCCCTTTGGGAAAACTTGGCCCAGCTCTTACAAGGTAAGAATATCCGTGAATCTGCGTTTATCAATATATCAGAAATCTATACTTTAGTCGTATAAAAAGTACTACTAAATAATGGTATATAAATGAAATATAGGTTATTGTTGATAGCATGCCTATCGGTCATGCTTTGCTTAGATTCATATGGACAACAGCTGATTTCTCCAAAAGCTGGAAAATCCATGGTCTATTTCTTAAGATCATCCGGGACGGGGTCGCTAATAAACTTCAAATACTTTGATGGTGAGCAATACCTTGGGAAGTTTTCTGGAAGAACCTGCTTTACCTATGAATGCGATCCTGGAGCACATATTTTTTGGGTGGCGGCTGAAAACCGGGATTTTGTCACTGCAG
>JANQPK010000429.1 GCA_028289505.1 Cyclobacteriaceae bacterium | reverse complement strand
ATTAAGGCGAACTTTGAGAATGCTTTTCTGATCAAAACAGATTTCACCAATGCATTCCTAATGGAAGCTAAGCTCCGAGGGTGTCATGTGACAGGTGCTACTTTTACCAATGCAAATCTTTACAAAGCAGACTTACGCGCTATTCAGGGGCTAGATATCGAAAGTCTTGCGAAAGCTAAGACGCTTTTCCTGGCAAAATTTGACGAAGAGGTCAAAGAGAAGCTTCTGGAATCGTATCCCCATTTAATGGGTAAGGAGGCGCTGAACTTCAACTAACCGGGGTACTACCCTCCGCAGAGGGCCATATTTTGTTAAATATTTGTTACCAAATAATACTATCTTTAAATAGTATTGCATAATAATAACGGCGGTTCTCCTGGAGACCGCGTTTTTATTTCAAATTAAATATCAATGTGATGTCGGAAATATCATACTATACTGAGGAGGGACTACAAAAGTTAAAGGAAGAGCTAAATGAGCTAAAAACGAAAGGAAGGTCCGATATTGCCAAGCAGATTGCTGAAGCCCGAGATAAGGGAGACCTAAGTGAAAATGCGGAGTACGATGCGGCCAAAGACGCACAAGGATTGTTGGAATTAAAGATTGCCAAACTGGAGACTATCGTGGGGAATGCTCGGGTTATAGATGAGAACAAAATTGACACCTCTCAGGTATCCATTCTGTCCAAGGTAAAAATAAAGAACACCAAGAACGGTATGGAACTGAGTTACACCCTGGTATCAGAAGAGGAGGCCGATCTGAAAGCGCAAAAGATATCTGTCAAATCACCGATAGGACAGGGGCTATTAGGAAAAAAAGTAGGGGATAAGGCAGTGATAACAGCACCAGGTGGTGAAATGGAATTTAAAATTCTGGATATCGGAATCTGATGTCTAGTATATTCACTCGCATCATCAAAAGGGAGATTCCAGCCCACATCGTAGCAGAAGACCAACATCATATCGCATTCTTGGATATCAACCCTCTGGTAAGCGGACACACCTTGGTAGTTCCCAAGCAAGAAATTGACTACCTGTTTGATCTTGATCAGGAAGGTTACAGCCAGCTGCAATTGTTCAGTAGGAAGGTCGCTAAGGGCCTGAAACAGGCAATCCCCTGTTTGAGGATAGGGGTTGCGGTGATCGGACTTGAAGTCCCTCATTGTCATATTCATCTTATCCCAATGAACAGTATGGACGATATGAATTTCAGCAGGCCCAAATTAAGCCCTTCTCCAGAGCAACTAGCTTCAGTAGCAGAAACTATTCGGGTGGAAATATCTCTGTGAATAATAAGTCACCTGCCGGCTATTTTATTCGATGTGGATTTTTCTTGATGAAAGACGCCCAACTCTTTGATTGAACCTGTGACTTACCTCCCTGAAAGTGATGGCATACCGCTACCGCCAACGCATCAGTGGCATCCATTAGTTTGTCTGCCACATTGAATGATAATAAACCTGCCAGCATGTAAGCTACTTGCTCTTTGGAGGCATTGCCATTTCCGGTTACCGACATTTTTACTTTTTTGGGTGCATATTCTACTATGGGAATCTGATGACTAAGAGCCGCCGCCATCGCTACACCCTGGGCCCTACCCAACTTTAGCATAGATTGTATGTTCTTGCCGTAAAATGGGGCTTCGATGGCCACCTCATCCGGGGCGTAATCTTTGATCAGCCCGGTTACCCGCTCAAAGATTTTCTTCAGCTTTATTTCGTGATTGGGGTATTTCTTGAGATGAATAACGCCGTATTGCAGTAGTTTAAATTTACTGCCGGTCACACATATAACGCCATACCCCATTACACTGGTTCCCGGATCCACACCCAATATTACTTTCTCATTGATAGTAGCAGGTACTTTCGACATCAATGCAAGATACCTATATTACACCTGTCAAAAAAGCTGGTAAATAATAAGTGGAAATCGCCTTTAGTATACTGCTTTTAGGTTACCTGGTGTTCCTGGGTACCATAAGGTGGGGTTGGCAAAGAATCCCCGTGCAGGTCTCCGATGGTACTAACCAACACCCCGGGGTGTCTTTGGTAATACCAGCAAGGAATGAAGCTGGTAATATCGAGGCTTTGATTCATTCCATTAATAATATGCAATACCCTGGTGAGTATCTGGAAATTGTGATAGTCGATGATGCTTCAGAAGACGATACTTTCAGCAAAGTCCAGCGGTTGGCCTCTAGTCAGTCCAACCTGGTATGTCTTTCATTAACTGACCCCCATGGTTTTCAGGGCTCCTTCAAAAAAAGAGCCCTGACAGAAGGCATCAAAGCGGCTAAATTTCCCATCGTTATCACTACCGACGCAGATTGCCGATTCGATCCGCTCTGGATAAACACCCTGGTCAGTGCTATACAAACTAATAATTGGAAAATGGCTACCGGACCAGTTGTATATACATCAGATGGGTGGCTAGCAGCACTACTAAATATGGAGTTGGCTTGTTTGGTAGCGGTGGGTGCGGTTTCACTTGATCGGGGATATCCCAATATGTGCAACGGGGCCAATTTAAGCTTTTGCAAAGAAGCTTTTTTCCGGATTGGAGGTTATGGTGGCTTCGAACAAGTAGTTTCAGGTGATGACGAATTCCTGCTTTACAAGATGTACTCAAAGTACCAGGATCAAGTGGGGTTTGTAAAGAGTAAACAAGCGGTGGTAACCACAGCGCCTCCCCAAAACCTGAAAGCGCTGTGGGAGCAACGCAAAAGGTGGGGTAGTAAATGGAGCGCTCATCAATCAACAACTACCCGGCTGGTAGCTATTTTTATTTTTGGTTTTCACCTGTCTTTTACAGCGGTAGTGCTAATGTCCTTGTTGGGGTTCTATCCATGGAATTTGCTGTTGATACAGTGGCTTTTGAAGATCTTATTTGAACTTCTGGTGGTAGTTCCAGTATTAAACTTCCTGGGCAAAAGACGTAGCATAAAATGGTTTTTTTTCATGCAAGTAGTATATTCAATATATGTATTGTTCATAGGATTGGCTGCTCAGTTTGGCAGTTTCAATTGGAAAAATCGACAGTACTCATGACAGAGTTGGAATATGAAATTTTAGACGAATTGTATTTCGTTATATCCTTCGAGGATTTAAAACTGAAATTATCTCTGGAAGAGGCAGAATTAAAACATGCCTTGTCTTCATTGCTGCAACAAAACTATGTCAAATGCTTTGGAAATGTATCGGATGAAATCCCACCAGAGCAACTTGATTTTGAAAACAAATACCGGATTTATCATTATCTTGCCAGCAAAGAAGGGCTATTTGCACATAATACAAGATAGCCTTTTTTTATTGGATCGTTTATGGAGATTAATACGCTAAAGAATCAATTTGATCTGAAGGAGTTGGAGCTGAATGCTTTGCTCGAAATTACCCAGGCTATTAATAATAATCTTCCTGAAGTTTCACTGTACAAGATATATGGTTTTATTGTCAGGGCGAACCTCCATATCAAGAAGTTAGCCCTGTTTGTAAAAGAGGAAGAATGGTCATGTAAGGTTAACTACGGTACTAAAATTGACTTTTTACCCCAGCCAATTGACCCTTCTTTTTTAGAGGTAAGAAAGATTCAACCCGTAGAAAAAGGCGCCACCTCTAGTCCTTTTCAAGAATTTGATTTGGTGATTCCAGCACTACATAAGGATGAGATTCTAGCTTTTATCTTTGTGGGAGGAGTATCAGACGACCTTGAAGTAATTCCTGGAAACCTCGACACCTCGTTCATCCAAACGCTTAGCAATATCCTGCTGGTGGCCATTGAGAACAAGCGGCTGGCTCGTAAACAACTACAACAAGAAGCTATTCGCAGGGAAATGGAGATTGCTCGAGGGGTTCAGCAATTGTTGTTTCCAAAGGAATTGCCACAAACCGAACAATTGAAGGTTGCTTCACGATATTTACCACATCAGGATGTTGGCGGTGACTATTATGATTTTATCAAGATTGATGATCAGCAGTTTGTACTGTGTATTGCGGATGTTTCGGGCAAAGGAGTTCCAGCGGCTTTATTGATGTCGAACTTCCAGGCGACCCTACGTACTATGTTAAGACATACTACAGATCTTGAACAGATTGTAAGGGAACTAAATTATCAAACTGAACGAAATGCCAGGGGGGAAAATTTCATCACTTTTTTTATTGCCATGGTTAACTACCCCATGGGAGAAATGACTTACGTCAATGCTGGTCACAATCCACCATTGGTTATGATCGATCACAATAATCCGGAGTTTCTGGAATTAGGAACTACCATACTGGGAAGTTTTGAGCCATTGCCATTCTTAAGAGTGGGCAGCATATGCTTTCTAAAGGAGCTATTGTTTTTCGCATATACCGATGGTCTCACTGAAAGTTTCGATGATGAAGGTAGGCCTTTTGGGGAGGAGCGGGTCACGGAATCATTGGTGCGAAATCGAGATTTGCCTTTGGATCAGATTAACCAGAGGTTACTGGTTGAATTGGATGATTTCCGAGGTGACAATACTTACGATGATGACATTACATTGCTTTCCTGCAAAGTCATAACAAAAAAGTGATTGGCTACTTTCCTTACCGGACTCCTAAGTGGTTGCAGTCACTTTTCCCCAGTTTTATATGGAGTCAACCCACACCAGAAAAAGTACTATACCTGACTTTTGATGATGGTCCGGTACCAGAGGCTACTCCAATGGTACTGGATTATCTGAACCAATATGAAGCCAAAGCCACTTTCTTTTGTGTTGGCGATAATGTAACCCGATATCCTGAGCTTATCCGTCAGGTAGTTGATGATGGACATACTGTAGGAAATCATACCTTTCACCACCTGGATGGATGGAAAACCACCAAACAGGATTTTATGCTTGATGTTAAAATGTGCCAGCAAGTGCTGGATCAATACTACCAATGTGATGGAAAACCGTTAATGAGACCTCCGTATGGACGTTTAAAAAGGGCACAATGGAAGACTTTGAATCAGCAATTTCAAATTGTAATGTGGAACGTACTCTCAGGTGATTTTAGTAAGAAGATTGATGCTTCCACCTGCCTGAAGCAAAGTATCAGGTATTCGCAATCGGGCTCCGTAGTTTTATTTCATGATAGTATCAAAACCATCGATAAGCTTAAATCTGTGCTACCAAATTTTTTGAGACATTTTAGCCAGCTAGGGTTTAAGTTCCAGCGCTTATGACCATCACCTTTTTCTTACTTGCCCTGGTTATTATGGTCATTTCGATTGATGTGCTGGTTTTAATTCTATTTCAAACCAGGAATTTATCTGCAAGTCAGGTATCCGAGTGGCCTATGGTGAGCATTCTGGTACCCATGCGAGACGAAGCCAGTAATGTAAAAGCACTATTGGAATGTTTATTTGAATTGGATTACCCACAGGATAAAATCGAAATACTTATAGGTGAGGACCGGTCTATTGACGACACCCCTGATCTTTTAAAGAAGTACGCGCGATTAGATCCCCGAGTAACCATTATTGATATTACCACTGATCTGCCCAGGCTGGTGGCAAAGGCCAATGTTATCGGGCAGCTTATTCCGTATTGCAAAAGTGATTATTACTTTATTACCGATGCAGATGTACGGGTGCCACCAGGTTGGTTAAAGGCTTTGTTGACTGAAGGGGTTGACCAGGCGGGTGTTATAGGAGGTACTACGGTGGTAGAGAGCCATGACTTTTGGAGTAATCTACAGAGATTGGACTGGTTATTGGCTCAGGGATTATTATTCGTGGCGGGAAACGTTATTAGGGTGGTTGCCGTTAGTGGAACCAATATGATGATCACTAAAGCATGCTGCCAGGATATCGGAGGTTATCAGAAAATACCATATTCACTAACTGAAGACATAGGGATGCTGACGGCTGCTAAGAGAGCAGGATATACCGGTAGGAATGTTTTAGATCCCATGGCAACTGCTGTCATTCAAGCACAACCTGGTTGGAAATCCCTGATCTCGCAGAGGTCCCGTTGGGTTTATGGAGTTTTACGGTTGCCTACAGGTATTGTCTTTCTACTTTTACTGAAAGTGCTGTTTCTACCGGCGGTGTTGTGGTTGGCTAGCTGGTGGGGGATTGCGGCTCTGGTTGCCTATCTGCTGAAAAGCCTTTTCAATTTGGTACTGATCCAAACGGTGGGGACCAAGGTAGGACAGACGGTTTCAACCAAATACATAGTGTTTTTTGAATTATATTGGTTTTTAATGGCAGTAACTGGTTTAGTGACCCATGTGTTGTCATCGGGAACCAGTTGGAAAGGAAGAAAGTACTGATGATTGATACCCATGCGCACATTTATTTGGAGCAATTCCATAAAGATCTGGATCAGGTAATAGATGATGCCAAAGAAGCTGGGGTACAACAGATCTTGATGCCCAATGTGGATGAGGATACCATTGACGATATGATGGAGGTGGAAGAAAAGTACCCAGAGTACTGCACTGCTATGATGGGACTGCACCCATGTTCGGTAAACAAACATTTCGAAAGGTCACTATACCTGGTGGAGGAATGGCTTAATAAAAGACCTTTTGTGGCTATTGGAGAAATTGGCACCGATCTATATTGGGATAAATCAAGCTTTAAATATCAAAAAGAGGCTTTTTGCATACAGGTCAACTGGGCCAAACAAAAGGGACTACCAGTGGTAATACATTGCAGGGATTCTATTGATGAGACCTTGGATTTATTGGAACCTCTAGTAACATCAGCCAGTAGGGGTGTCTTTCACTGTTTTACCGGTAATCAGCAACAGGCTGATAGGATCATTGCCTTGGGATTCAAGCTTGGTATCGGGGGTGTGGTAACTTTTAAAAATTCCGGTTTGGATCAAACCCTTAAAGAGGTTCCTTTGGAGCACCTGGTGCTGGAGACTGATAGTCCATACTTATCGCCAGTACCGTTTCGTGGCAAACGAAACCAACCAGCCTATCTTCAGCATATTCTAAATAAACTATCTGAAACATACGAAACCACACCCGAGGATATAAAACGGGTAAGCACCAACAATGCTATTGCCCTTTTCAAGCTAAACACATGACTGACCGTATAGTAAAAGTACCAGTAAGTGCCACGGATCATAAAAGTCGAGCGGTCTTGATCATTTATACTGGAGGAACCATGGGGATGTCCTACGACCAGTATGGAACCTTGGTGCCTTATAATTTTGAAGGTATTGCCAATGAGATGCCAGAGCTAAAATCCATGGATGTGGATCTCACAGTGGTTTCGTTCTCAGATCCCATTGACTCCAGCAATGTTACCATTGAACATTGGAATCATTTGGCCGAAATAATCGAGAATAATTATCATCGATATCAAGGATTCGTCGTGTTGCATGGGACAGATACCTTGGCCTACAGTGCCAGTGCCTTGAGTTTTATGCTAGAGGGATTACAAAAGCCCGTTATTTTTACGGGCTCCCAACTTCCCATTGGAGCCGTACGCTCGGATGCCAGACAAAATTTGGTGGCGGCCATCGAAATCGCTTCAGCCAGGGAAAATCAGCCTGTAGCAAAGGAGGTATGTGTTTATTTCGACTACTTTCTTTATCGAGGTAATCGTTGCAAGAAAGTTGAAAGTGTTCATTTCGATGCATTTGAATCTGAAAATCATCCACCACTTGCCCGGGTAGGAATTAACATTGAGTACAACCATGCTGCTTTGCAGGTAACTCAATCAGCCGAGACTTTCAAGGTGTGCAGAATGAAATCAGCTTGTATTGCTTTGATAAAACTATTCCCGGGACTTAATCAAGATTATTTTGAGCATATTCTCAATACACCGGGACTTCAAGCGGTGGTATTGGAGACTTATGGCTCGGGGAACGCACCTACTGATCACTGGTTTTCACAAGCTATCAACACTGCCATGGAAAAGGAAATTATATTCTACAATGTCTCTCAATGTAGTGGCGGCAGGGTTATTCAAGGAAGGTATGTTACCAGTCGCCATTTACAAGAGTCGGGGGTGATCAGTGGTCTCGATATTACCACTGAAGCGGCTATTACAAAGATGCTTTTTCTGTTCAGTAAATACCGAAATAACCGCCAAATTAGCACCGCTTTAGCCACTCCTTTAAGGGGAGAAATGGGCCACTGAAAAAATACTTTAAAATTTGCATAAAGCGTTTTTTATTAATTTATTTGTGTCTATTGCTTTAAAAAAGGAGAGGTGACCGAGTGG
>JANQPK010000123.1 GCA_028289505.1 Cyclobacteriaceae bacterium | reverse complement strand
ACCTTCAGGTTCCTGCAGCTGCCGTAACCGATTTTATTCCGGTTAGAGGATTGTATCCTACTTCGGAAGGAGCAACAAACTCAGCTAACCTATTGGCCGTTCCTTACACCGATGCCATGAGCACCAAATTGTGGTGGGACGTTAACTAAGAAGCGTAATAACTAATATTTCAAAAGGGTGGCAATTTGTCACCCTTTTGTCGTTTACTTGACTAACTCCACTAGACTGTAAACCGTATACTCTGCAAGAAGTATAACAGTTTCAGTATCTCTATAATCGAAACAATCGCCAAATTACCGAAACCAATTGATCACCAGGCTGGTTCTATAATAAAGTAAACAATTCGTTCTCCTATGAAGACTTATCTTCCTTGTTTTTTCCTCTTCACAGTGCTTCTATTTGGTTGTGAAGACCAGGAAGATCCAATGCCAATAAATAATAATCCAGTATTTACATCGAATATAGGTGTAATTAATGACCGCATTGGTAATGTTCCCGTTGTGGTGTATGGTGATGAAGCGAGAGGGATACTAAAGGCATATGTCGGTGAAGATGCCTCTGGAAATGAGCTGACGTTTTCATTGGTAAATGGGGGATACCCTAATTCACTGCTCGACAGCGATGGGAACTTGTGGAATGTGCTTGGTAATGGGGTATCTCAAAATGTAGTTGATTCCAGGTTAGCTAGGGTGGATCACCTGGTGGGGTACTGGTTTTTTTTCCCTTCGTTTTACCAAAATGTACAATTATCAGATGGTACAACAATACTGAATACACCGGATTCACCTGACAATGCCGAGTGGTTGATAAACACTGGCAGCATTGCTTTTGGAAGCTTCAGAGACGGTATAAGATCCATTGATCAACCGGAATTCCTGGAAAACCTTGGAAAAAACGTAGTGGAACATCCTTTATATGGTTCATTTGAAAGTGACGAGCTGGTCACCGTGGTTCATTATGACGGTTTGTCCAGAATTTATCCACATCGCATTCTGGAGTACCATGAAATCGTAAATGATTTCATAGATGACTTTTACTTTACTATAAGTTACTGTCCCTTAACTGGTACCTCAAAGGTATGGAGTCGCGAACTGAACGGGGAGATAACAGAATTTGGAGTTTCCGGTTTACTTTTCAATAATAATCTGATATTGTATGATCGAATGACTGAAAGCAATTGGTCTCAGATTCTGGATCTTGCTGTCAATGGAACCTTGGTGGGTAAAAGTCTGAGTGATTTTGAAGTGGCAGAAATGAGATTAACCGATGCTTTATCCCTTGAGGGAAGATTAGAGTTGCTGGAGCCAGATGCTTCAACTGCGCTTGAATACAATATATCGACCTATGAGGAATACAAAACCAGTGAAACAGTATTGTTTCCTCTGGCAAACCGGGATAATACCATGCCGGCAAAGGAGCGGGTGATCGGAGTTACTGTTGATGGTATCACCAAAGTTTATCGGTTTAGTGATTTTGAGAGTAATTAGAACTCCGGAACCTTAGCTTTTTTGCTAAGATTAACATAGACTGATGCGATAACTCTAGAAGTTGTAGTGAGTTGGAACCCGTTCAAGTTCCGATATACCGGTAATTCCATAAACACCCCAGCACTTACTCTGCGACTAAGTTCTAGAGACCAGCCAGGAACCAAGTAAAGCCACAGACCCCCACTGTTAATGTCTGTTAAGTCTTCAATCTGATTGTTATCGGCAATCCTCATCCTCATCAGTAGTGAGGGTGTATGCAGCATTCTTCCTATCAGTATTTGGTCGGATAAAGAAGTAAATGATTGGAATTCATTGCCAAAGGTATAATTTTCATGAGAAGCAAACTGGCTGCCGGTTGTGTTCAGTTTGTAACTGAAAGTCTGTTGCAAGGTCAGTGATTTCCTAAAATTAAAGGTGGTTCGGGTATCTGCAAAAAAGATAAAGTCAACAGAACCAGTACCTACCTGAAGGGTGGGTGGCAATATGAATTGATCCCTCTGGTCGGTTTTACCTGTAGGAAATTTGATCCCACCTCCCAACGAAGCATTAAAGCGACTCTTGTTGTAAATGATATAATTTCCCATAAGCGAAATATCGCCAAGACTTGACTTCTGTACTTCCTCAGTGGCATTTCCTTGAGTCACACCTTCAGACATCCAAGCATAAGGAACAAGTAATAATAAGGACAACTTGTCAGTTAACCCGTAATCGGCCTGTAACGAAATTGTGGTGGTTCTCCGTTGTATATAATCGGCATCAAGTTTTTCATCCTCCTGAAAAAAATCCTCAATTTTGTTGTTGTCATAGTTAAGCGCCAAACCAAGTGATTTTTTCTCAGGCTGATTTAGTCGGATAGCTCCAGTGATGGGTACTCCGCCTGTACAGCAGGTTTGGGCCCAGCCTGTATCCATGTACGCCATCAAAAGCAGTAAGTAATATATAGGGTACCGAAACCTCATGAATGGTCAAGTTAGTAATTTTGACCGCTGAAAGATGTCAAATAGTCAACATTATCACCCATTTTGGGTGTTTAACGTTCTGCTTGGAAAATTTTGAAGTATTATCTTTGACCGATATGATTTACGTAAGTCGACAAGAACATTTTAATGCTGCTCACAAACTCTACAATCCGAATTGGAGTGAGGAAAAAAACAACGAGGTTTTTGGACCTTGTGCCAATAAGAATTTTCACGGTCATAACTTCAACCTGATTGTGACCGTATGTGGTGAGCCGGATCCTGAAACTGGTTTTGTAGTGGACCTGAAAAAGCTGAGCGATCTTATGAAAGATGAGGTGACCGAGGTCCTTGATCACAAAAACTTGAATGTAGATGTACCCTTCATGCAAGGTAAAATGGCCAGTACAGAGAACCTGGCAATTGAGATTTGGAAACTATTAGAAAACCGATTGAGTGACATTACATCATTTGGAAAATTGTACTCTGTAAAGCTATATGAAACACCACGAAACTTTGTAGAGTACTTTGGGCCTGAGACAGCTGGTCCATGAAATACTACCTGATTGCCGGAGAGAGATCAGGGGATTTACACGGTTCCCACCTAATCAAAGAGATTATGCTGAATGATCCCAATGCCCAAATCAGGTGCTGGGGAGGCGATCTCATGGAACAAGCTGGCGGGCAGTTGGTGGTGCATTATCGAAACCTCTCTTTCATGGGTATTTGGGAGGTTTTTAAAAATCTGCTCACCATTAAGCGATATCTAGATCAATGCAAGCGGGATCTAATTGAATATCATCCGGATGCAGTGGTGCTTATTGATTATCCTGGGTTCAATCTTAAAATTGCGGAATTTGCACACCAAAAAAGGCTTCGGGTTTTTTACTTCATCTCACCGAAGCTATGGGCCTGGAACCAAAAGAGGGCGGTAAAAGTCAAAAAATTTGTCGATCAGATGTATTCAATTCTTCCTTTTGAGCGGCAGTTTTATCAGCAGTTTCAGTACCAGGTACACTATGTGGGCAATCCTTTGGTGCATGCCATTAATGAGTTTTCTACATCTGGTGACTTTTTGGACCGTTTTGGTAACTCCTCCAAACCTGTTATCGCAATTCTACCAGGTAGTAGGGCTCAGGAGATTAAGCATATGCTTTCTTTGATGTTACAGCTTATTCCTGAATTTCCCCAATACCATTTCGTAGTAGCAGCGGTGGATAATGTACCCCACGAATTATATCAGCAAGCCAAGGCTATGCCAGATGTAGAAGTGGTCACCAATCAAGCCTACGAGCTGTTATCAGTGGCAAAAGTGGCGGTCGTCACTTCCGGTACTGCGTCGCTGGAGACTGCCCTGTTCAATATACCCCAGGTGGTTTGTTACCAGACCAGCTGGCTAACTTACTGGACTGGACGTATACTGATCAAGGTCCCCTATCTTTCACTAGTAAACTTAATAGCAGAAGACCAGGTGGTTCCCGAGCTGATCCAATCCGAATATAATAAAGCTAATCTAACTTGGCACCTTACACAGCTGCTTAGCGATGGACCGGAGCGCCATCATCAATTGGCCGGCTACCGAAAAGTAAAAATGCTACTGGGAAATAAAAACGCCCCTCAAGAAACTGCCAGGCTAATAGTAGCAGATTTAAACTAGCAAGCGTTAGACCTAGACGACTGTAGTCTTGGAATTTGGCAATTGGTGCTTACTTGTCAGTTGGGATTTGGCAGTTGGCATTTGCGGCCCAACGCCGTGGCCGCTACGCTACTTTAAGCTTATTGAATTTAGACTTCTCTATCTTATCCTGCGCATATTCTAGGGTGATGCTCAAGGTTTTGATACTCTTCTCAGAGGGGATTTCGAACATGGCATCGGTAATAATAGCTTCACAGATGGAGCGTAGTCCCCGAGCGCCTAATTTGAATTCTACTGCTTTGTCAACAATATAGTCAATGGCTTCTGGCTTGAATTCGAGTTCAACACCTTCCATTTCAAACAGCTTTATGTATTGCTTGGAGAGTGCATTCTTAGGCTCAGTAAGAATCTTTTTCAGCACCTCTTTTGAAAGCGGATTCAGATAGGTCAAGACTGGAAGTCGACCGATCAATTCGGGGATCAGGCCAAAATTCTTAAGGTCCTGGGCGGTAACAAACTGCAGCATGTTTTCTTTATCCAAACTGCGTTGTTGATCCATATCTTCATTTGAAGAGAATCCCAGCGGCCTGGTATTAAGACGGTTTGCAATGTTCCTGGAAATCCCATCAAATGCTCCCCCACAGATAAACAGTATGTTCTCTGTGTTAACTGAGATCATCTTCTGATCCGGATGCTTTCGTCCGCCTTGGGGCGGTACGTTTACTGCTGTACCCTCCAGCAGTTTGAGCAATGCCTGCTGCACACCTTCGCCACTCACGTCTCTGGTAATTGAAGGATTATCAGACTTACGGGCAATTTTATCCAATTCATCTATGTATACTATACCTCTCTCTGCAGCCTCAAGGTCATAATTTGCGGCCTGCAACAAGCGAGTAAGGATACTTTCTACATCTTCTCCCACATATCCGGCTTCAGTCAATACGGTTGCATCAGCGATACAAAAAGGCACCTGCAAGATACTAGCCAGGGTACGCGCCAAGTAGGTTTTGCCAGTACCTGTCTGGCCAACCATGATGATATTAGACTTCTCTATTATGACCTCCTCTTCCACTCGTTGCTGCATCAGACGCTTGTAGTGGTTGTAAACAGCTACTGAGATCACTTTTTTGGCTTCATCTTGTCCCACCACATATTGGTCAAGATATTTTTTTAGCTCTACTGGCTTAATCAGGTTGAAATTTGGGGTAGTGCTAGTGTTTCCCTTTGTTTTCAGCTCTTCCGATAAGATTTGCTGAGCTTGGGTGATGCATTTGTCGCAGATATGGGCATTAATACCCGATATCATGAGATCTACATCCTTCTTATTTCTACCACAAAATGAACAAGTAACCTGTGCCATATTAGCTTAATATACGAAATTTAACGCTTCGGAGAGGTCGAAACTATGATTTAGTTAGCACCTCATCAATCAACCCATACGTCTTAGCTTCCTCAGCAGTCATCCAGTAATCTCGGTCAGAATCTTTCTCGATCTCCTCCACTTTTTTCCCACTATGTACTGCTAGAATATCGTACAATTCCTTTTTAAGAGATAGGATGAGCTTCAATGAGATCTCCATATCTTTAGAAGGGCCTTGCATCCCACCTGAGGGTTGGTGGATCATTACTCTTGAATGGGGCAGTGCCGACCGTTTGCCAGCGGCTCCACCAGCTAATAATACCGCTCCCATAGATGCTGCTAATCCGGTACAGATGGTGGCTACATCAGGGCTGATATATTGCATGGTATCATAAATGCCTAACCCAGCAGTCACTGACCCCCCGGGGCTGTTGATATACAACATTACCTCTTTGGTGGCATCGGTAGACTGCAGAAATAACAATTGCGCGGTGATGATATTGGCAATGTTGTCATCGACTGGTAAACCCAGGAATATGATCCTGTCCATAATCAGTCTTGAAAAAACGTCTATTTCACGAAAATTTGTGGGACGTTCCTCAATAACTGCCCTAGTCATGCTTTCGATTCGCTGAAAATACCGGTCAAAAGCACTACCGCTTATATTCTGGTCTTTGACGGCAAATTTCCTGAATTCATTGTTGTCGATCATCTAAATATTTTTGTTGAGTTGGGATTAAAGCTAATCCATTTAAGGCAAAAGATTTATAAAATTAATAAAAAAGGACCTCAATTTCAGGCCCTTTTCAAATAGGATGGTACATGCGAATTACTTGTCCACTTCCTTCTTGAATTGCTCCAAATTCACTTCTTTTTTCACAATTTTGATCTTTTCCTTGATCAGCTTTAATATCTTTTGGTTACGCACCTGGTTGAAAACCTGAAGGTAATTTTGTCCCTCATTTCCTTTGAGATAATTATCCGCAAAAGCGTCAAGTTGCTCATTCATTTGATCCCCAAGTCCTGATTGGGCAAACTGCGCTGCAATCATCTGCTTGGCTCGCTCTACTACTTCATCATTTTCTACCTTGACCTCGTGATCCTCAGCTACCCGGTTCAGGATAAGGTTCCATTTCATTTCGTCGGCATAGCCCTGAAACTCCTGATCGATATCCTCCTCATTTACTTTCCCCTCGTTGGTTGCCAATAGCCATCGTTTGAGAAATGCCTCTGGCAGTTCCATTTTTGTAGCACCAACCAATTCTTTGCGTATGCTGTGATCCAAAAAGCTTTCTGTGTCTTGGTTGAAAGTGTTTTGCAGATAGGTTTCAATCTTTTCTTTGAACTCTGCCTCTGACTTAACCGTACCCTCGCCAAATAGTTTATCGTAGAAAGTTTGGTTCAGTTCTGCCGGCTCGATACGTTTAATTTCATTGATCTTGAACTCAACTTCCGAAATTTTGGCTCCTTCTAGCTCTTCCTCGGTCTTACCCAACAATCGACCTCTGTATTCATCATCGGCAATAGCCTTGGAAATGTCGAACGAAATAGTATCTCCGACTTTCTTTCCTAGGAATTTTTTTTGCTCTTTCTTTTCAACCTGAGAGACTGGGATCGCAATAGCGTTCTCAATATCCAGAGAGCTTTCGACTAAGTCACCATGAATGATATCGTAGGCCTCAGAAACTTCAGCGTCCACTCTTTCCCCATAGTTTTTCCTGATGGTTTCGACCTCTTCTTCGATTGCTTTTGGCTCAATTTTGATGGAGTATTCGGTCACTTTCCTTTTATCCAGGTCGTATTGGAAATCGTCCACCAAGCCAATATTGTATTCGAACTCAAAGTCTTTCTGATGGTCCCAATCAATGGTCTGGCTTTTTTCCAGGTTAGGTAGTGGGTCGCCAAGAATTTTGAGGTCGTTTTCCTGAATGTAGTTACTTAAAGAACTGGATAACATGCGATTGATTTCATCTACCATAATGGATTTTCCATACATCTTCTTAATCAGGCCAAAAGGGACCTTACCGGGACGAAACCCTTTTATCTGTGCCTTCTTGCTGTACTCCTTTATTTTTTGTGATACCTGGGGTTGATAATCATCTTCCTTTAACTTAATTTTAATTAGGCCTTCATTGGATTTTTGCCGATCTAGTGTGATGTCCATTGAACTAAACTTTATTGGTATAAATAGAGTAAAACCCCCAATCCCCGAGTTTAATCTTTACCAGGTGATTGAGGGCTTTGTTGTGCGGATGGAGGGACTCGAACCCCCATGCCGTAAGGCGCTAGATCCTAAGTCTAGTGCGTCTACCAATTTCGCCACATCCGCATACAAAATTGGAACGGCAAAGGTAGCCTATTTTTTGCAAAATCACAATGCAACAAAAAGTGTTAACGATATAGATCCCGTTTCTCAATCTGCATGATAACCATTGACGTAGAAGACGAAAAAAAGGAAATCGTCCGGCGATACCGTCGATTGCTCAGACGAGCAAAACCATTCTTAAAGGAAGGGGATTCCAAAATAATCAGAAGGGCTTTCAATACCGCCTTAGATGCACATAAGGATATGCGTCGCCGTACTGGCGAGCCTTACATTTACCACCCTCTTGAGGTGGCTGTAATTGCCATTGATGAGATTGGCCTCGGTACCACTGCTATTGTAGCTGCGCTATTGCATGACGTTGTAGAAGATACCGAATTGGAGATTGCCGATGTGCGGCGAGACTTCGGTCCTAAGGTAGCCAAGATTATCGATGGCCTTACCAAAATATCGGGAGTTTTTGAACAGGGTACCTCGGAGCAGGCCGAGAACTTCCGAAAAATGCTGTTGACCCTTTCTGATGACGTTAGGGTAATCCTAATTAAGTTGGCCGATAGGTTGCACAATATGCGTACCCTTGCCAGTATGCCTCAAAACAAGCAGCTGAAAATAGCTTCAGAGACTATGTATATCTATGCTCCTCTGGCGCATAGGTTGGGCCTTTACTCCATCAAAACAGAGCTTGAAGATCTTTGGCTAAAGTATACGGAGTCCGAACAGTACCATGAGATTACCAGGAAGATTGTGGATACCGAGGAGGCCAGGAACAAGTTTGTGAAGCGATTTATTAGGCCCATTAGAAGGGAATTAAAAACACAGGATCTCAATTTCGAAATTAAAGGCCGGACTAAATCCATTTATTCCATCTGGAATAAGATGCGTAAACAGAATATACCTTTCGAGGAAGTGTACGATCTATTTGCTATCAGGATCATACTAAACAGTAAATTGGAGAGTGAGAAAGCAGATTGCTGGAAGGTCTATTCTATTGTCACTGATTTCTACCAACCAAATCCGGACCGATTGAGGGATTGGATCAGTACACCCAAAGGGAATGGTTATGAGTCATTGCATACCACGGTGATGAGCAGCCCTGGTAAATGGGTAGAGGTTCAAATCAGGACCAGACGCATGGATGATATTGCGGAGAAAGGGTATGCAGCGCACTGGAAATACAAGGATAGCGCCAGTAACGGACAATCCTCAAGACTTGAGCGTTGGATCTCTGGTGTGCGCGAGATGCTGGAACAATCAGATAGCAGCGCCATTGAGTTTGTGGATGACTTCCGTTCTAACCTGTTTCATGAAGAAGTATTTGTTTTCACGCCCAAAGGTGAATTGAGAACTTTACCACATGGGGCAACAGCTCTGGATTTTGCCTTTGAGATCCATACTGAAATTGGAGCACGATGTTTGGGGGCCAAAGTAAATCAGAAGTTAGTCCCTCTGAATCATTTGTTAAAAAATGGTGATCAGGTAGAGGTATTGACTTCTAAGAAGCAAAAACCCAGTGAGGATTGGTTGAGGTTTGTGGTTTCTTCCAAGGCTCGTTCAAAGATAAAAGATGCATTAAAAGAGGAACGCAAGGCTGCTGCTGCCGAGGGCAAAGAAATTGTAAAGCGCAAGCTCCGTCAAATGAAGCTGAAACTGAACAATGAAACTGTGGAGCAGTTAAGGGCTTATTTTGATGAGAGAACGGTGCTAGACTTTTATTACAAAGTTGGTAAGGGAACCATCGATGCCAAAGCCATAAAAAACTTTAAGGAGGCAAGGTCCAGCATACCCAAGGATCCAAATGAACGGATTGAAGACGCTGCTTCCTTTACAAAGCAAAAAGTAAAGGTGAGACAACAGCAAAGTGATATGCTGTTGATAGGAGAGGACATGGACGTAGTGGATTACCGATTGGCCAAGTGTTGTAATCCCATACCCGGAGATGAGGTATTCGGTTTTGTGACGGTTAATGAGGGTATCAAAATTCATCGTACCAGCTGCCCCAATGCCCCAGAGTTGCTATCAAACTATGGATACCGGGTGGTTAAAGCCAAATGGTCATCCCAAATGGACAATGCATTCCTAACCGATCTGAAAATTATTGGCACTGATAGATTAGGACTGATTAACGATGTGACCAGCATTATATCAGGTGAGTTGAATGTAAATATGAGAGCCATGAGCATCGCCACTGATCAAGGCATCTTTGAGGGGAAAATTACCCTTTACGTACAGGATACCGGTCACTTAGAGGTGATGATCAGGAGATTGCAAAAGGTGAATGGGGTAGTAAAGGTGACCAGAATTGATACCACCAAATGATAATAATCTTTTAATATAATCTATATTTGCCCTGTCAAGTATGGCAGCAGAACAAGAAATATTTAAGGAAGTAAAAAAAATCTTCACCGCTTATTTAGAAAATCGTGGATTGCGAAAGACACCTGAGCGCTTCGCGATACTGGAAGAGATATACAGCAAAACGGGACATTTCGATGTTGACTCGCTGTATATCAGTATGAAGAATAAAAACTACCGGGTGAGCAGAGCCACTGTTTACAACTCCTTGGATTTATTGATGGAATGCGATCTGGTCAGCAAGCATCAGTTTGGGCAAAATTTGGCACAATATGAGAAGTCATACGGCTACAAGCAACACGACCATCTTATATGTACCGACTGTCATAAGGTTGTAGAGTTTTGTGACCCAAGAATTCAGAATATTCAAACTACCGTAGGTGATCTGCTCAAGTTTAAAGTATTACACCATAGTCTGATTCTCTATGCGGCCTGCGAGGATCAAAATTGCCAAAACAAAAAGTAATGAAATATCAGCATGAAGTAGAGAATTCAGTATTTGTACTGACACTACTTGGAGACTTGATTGGTGAAAATCGAGGTCCTGAGTTAATGGAGTTGGCAAATGAGCAGGTTAATGAAGGAATTAAGCTTTGTGCCATTGACATTTCAGAGGTGAGATTTATCAACAGCAGCGGTATAGGGGTTTTAATTACCATACTCACCAAATTTCGCAATGTGGAAGGTGAGGTAGTATTGATCAATCCATCGGAACAGGTGCAAAAGTTATTGATTATCACCAAGCTCAACGCCATATTCACTATTGTGGATACCAAAGAAGAGGCTTTTCAGGAGTTAAAAAATTCATAGATTAAATGAGTGTTGATGTATTACTAGGCCTTCAGTGGGGAGATGAAGGCAAGGGAAAAATTGTGGATGCCATGGCTCCTGCCTATGGTATGGTAGCTCGTTTTCAGGGCGGTCCTAATGCTGGGCATACCCTGGAATTTGATGGCATCAAGCATGTACTGCATCAAATTCCTTCTGGTATATTCAGGAAAGACATTAAAAATGTGATTGGCAATGGGGTGGTATTGGATCCCATAATTTTCAAAGCAGAGGTGGAAGCACTGGAGGCCAGGCAGGTCGATGTACCAGGCAATCTCTATATCAGCAACAAAGCTCAATTAATTCTGCCCACTCATGGCTTATTGGATGCATGCTATGAACAGGCCAAAGGCAATCAAAAAATTGGCAGTACCTTAAAGGGCATCGGACCCACCTACCAAGACAAGATCGCTAGAATGGGATTGCGAGTAGGGGATATTTTACAGGAGAATTTCGAACAACAATATGGCGCTCTGGTTGCCAAACACCAAAGAATTCTGAATTATTACCAGTTTTCCTACCAATTAGCCGAAAAGGAACAGCAATTTTTTGAGGCAGTTGAGTACCTGAGACGTTTCAAGATCACAGATACTACATATTTGGTCAATGGTGCGATTGACCAGGGGATTAAAGTACTGGCTGAGGGGGCTCAAGGTTCTATGCTGGATGTAGATTTTGGCAGCTATCCCTTTGTAACCAGTTCCAATACCATGGTGGCAGGTGTCTGTTCGGGGTTGGGTGTTGCGCCTTCCAAGATAGACCAGGTGTATGGAATTTTTAAGGCCTATTGCACCAGGGTAGGCAGTGGTCCATTTCCTACGGAGCTTCACGATGATGTGGGTGAAAAACTCCGGGTGGTTGGCAACGAAATTGGCGCTACAACCGGTAGGCCTCGTCGATGTGGATGGTTGGATTTGCCGGCATTAAAATATGCCATTATGATAAACGGTGTTACCAGGTTGTTTATGATGAAGGCAGATGTGTTGAATGACTTTGATGAGATCAAGGTTTGTACACACTACACACTGCCCGACTCTACGGTAGTAGATGAATTGCCTTATGATATGAACCTTCAGCAGCTCGGATGCGAGTACCAATCCATACCAGGCTGGAAGCAGGAACTAGAAGGGGTGATGGAATTCTCACAGATGCCCAATGAGCTACTGGGTTACCTGGAGTATTTAGAGCGACAAACCGGGGTGCCCATTGGTATTGTTTCTGTTGGCCCTGATAGAACCCAGACCATCTACAGACAGGAAATCTCTGCTTTGTAAATGCGTTTCTAACGTATCAGCTTCCCTCTAATCATGGGATCTTACTATTTATTTTAGGAATAGATTGTGTAGTAAATAAAAAGGTTTTAGTTTTGCATCCGCTTGAGGGGTAAAGGAAGGTGTTGG
>JANQPK010000122.1 GCA_028289505.1 Cyclobacteriaceae bacterium | reverse complement strand
CCAACACCTTCCTTTACCCCTCAAGCGGATGCAAAACTAAAACCTTTTTATTTACTACACAATCTATTCCTAAAATAAATAGTAAGATCCCATGATTAGTGTCACACTTTGGTTTTTGGCCGCTTGTAAAGCGGCACTGTACTACAAGGTTCGCCATACATAATGGACCCTGCAACTTGTTGTAGCACCCGTACCGCTTCAACATAGGCAAAATCCGGTACAGGTACACTGCCACAACCTTTGATTACCACCTTTGCTTGGCGATACTGCTGTAAGTCAATTTCTGCTATAGCCTTTTGAAACAAACTGTTCTCAAGGTCTGACAAGTCGCCGAAAACCAGGTGATTTACATAAGGGTTGAGATTAGCCGCCAGTAGCATATAAGCCCATGTAGGAACAATGGCATCTACACTGCAGGTAATGGCAATATTGTATCCTTGATACTGGGACCAGTCATGGGTCTTGATAAACGCTCGGAAGTCCTTCTCCTTGAGAATGATCTCCTGGTATAGTTGATCCTTGATATCCCATAACATGCGCTTCCCGGGATGGTATAAAGTCTCTAAATTAAAAGTTACCAGTGCGCTTTGCGCTACTCTATTGACAATAGGGCCTTCCTGTAAATTATTTTTCATTTGCTACTCCAATTTTATTCTTAGGTACAGTGGTTCTGTATGCTTTCAGGTAAAAAGGCTCAAAATAAGCCAAATCCTCAAATTCACCTTTCTCAAACTTAAGATTAGCCAGAAAGCCAATGGTGGACGCACTCGCTTGCACATTTTCTGCAAACAAACTGTTCTTACCAGCTAGAACCAGTCTGCACTTGGCTGACCCATTACCAAAAAACACTACATTCCCTTTATTAAACCAACTATCAAAAACACCGGTCTCTACCACCACAGCTCTGGTCGGTTCCATAGTATCAAAACTGCTATTGAACAGGGCACAGTATACCTCCATTCTTCTAGCATCAATCATAGGGCATAAATAATCGACTGCTAACGGTACATGCTTAAATTGGTAAGCCAACCCCTCCAAAGTATTAACCGCGATTAAAGGTATGTCAAGACCATAACAAATTCCTTTGGCAGTGGCGGTGCCAATGCGTAAACCCGTGTATGAGCCTGGACCCTTGGATACTGCAACTGCCTGCAGATGATTTCTATTGATCTTACAGTTGTTGAGCAGTTGATCTATCATAACCGCTAAGTGAGAAGAATGCGATTTATCCAGCATCAATGACTGGCAGCCCAGCAATTTGCCCTGATGATGTAAAGCCACTGAACATACACTGGTGGCAGTCTCGATACTAAGTAAATATGTCATTCTTCAAAAGTGGTTACAAGCCGACTCCGGTTACCAATGAAAAATGCCATCTTGCGGATGGCATTCCACTATTCTCTACTTAGGTTTCTAATTGGCTTCTTGCAATAGTTGATGATAACGCTCATTATCATTTAGAATATCAACTGCTGACCGAATAGACTCATCCGAACTGAAAGAAGTCTCTACCACACCCTTTCTCAAATAGTACCTACTACTTATTTCTTCCTCCAGTATCTGCTTAATATCTGATTTAAATTTCTGCAGATCCGTTTCCTTATTGTGATGCACTTTCACCTTAAGGGATTGTATCTGCTCATCAATGTCTTCGTAATACTTTTCCTTCTTGGCCATCTTGATTAGATCATCGATGCTGTTTTCTACTCTGGTAGTGTAATCATAGTCTTTATCCTTGAGCCACCCTACGAATTCCTGGTATTCTGCATCAGTCAATTCAAAATCACGGGAAGGCGCAATCGTGGGATGTGTATAATGGTACTCCGTAGCATAATCAAATATCAAACCCTTATTGACCAAGCTAACTGCTATAGGAGCTAAGTACTCTAATTCCACTACAATATCAGGATCTACACCGCCACCATCATAGACTGTACGATTATTGCGAGTTTTGAATGCCACTTTTAAAGAGTCCGGCACTTTGCCCACGCTCCCGTCATCATTTCGATGGCTGTAATCAATAGCTTGGATGCAACGACCACTGGGAATGTAATACTTAGCAGTGGTAACTTTAAGTTGGGAGTTGTAGGTAAGCGGTCTGGTGGCCTGAACCAAACCTTTACCAAAGGTCTTTTGTCCCACTAGCACTCCTCGATCGTAATCCTGTACTACACCCGCCACAATTTCCGAAGCTGAAGCACTACTACTGCTGGTCAGCACCACCAAAGGTATTTCAGTATCTGTCGGTGGGTTTAATGCTTTGTAGGTTTTATTCCAATCAGTCATTTTTCCTTTGGTACTCACCACCTCTGAACCCTTAGGAATGAATATGTTTGAGACATTAACCGCCTCATTCAATAGCCCTCCTGGGTTTCCTCTCAAATCCAATATCATTTTGGTAGCTCCTTGCTCCTTTAGTTCAACCAAAGCGTTCTTCACCTCTTTTCCAGCGTTGGTGGTAAAATCCGACAGTTTGATATAGCCGATATAATCTTCGACCATGCCATAATACTGCACATTATCGATAGTAATTTTTTCTCTAGTCATCTCCACCTGGATGGGATCAACGGTGCCATGACGCCTTACCGCGATATTGAGTTTGCTGTTGGCTTGCCCCCTTAGCAATTTACTGATATCGGTATAGGCTTTCTTTTTGACGTCAATCCCATCGACCATAATGATTTCATCTCCAATCTTCAGGCCTGCGTCATGCGCAGGAAATCCCTCATAGGGCATGATTATCATGTTTCTTCCATTCCTAGTGCCAATCAAAGCGCCTATTCCGCCATACTGCCCGGTAGTCATGGTTCGATAATCCTCAATATCATCCTCCGGAATATAGTTGGTATAGGGATCCAATGATTCCAGCATGGCATTAATACCAGTTTTAATCAGTTTATTGGGATCAACTTCGTCTACATAGTAGGTATTCACCTCTTTGTAAAGGGTAGCAAAAATATCGAGGTTCTTGGTAATCTCGAAGTACTTGTCGGCAGGTGTTTTAAAGGCTAAAAACACACCGATCAAGGCAATGGAGAATAAGAACAAAACGGATTTATTGAATTTTCCCATAACGAACTATTAGTTGTGCACCATTTCTTTTAAACGAAGTAAGGACTGTTTTAGTTTCTGTTCTACCAGCTCATATTGTGGTACCTCCTTACCAATATAAATATAGCCAATCAACAGGTAATACTTGTCGTACTTATTAGGGATCAGGTTTTTGTGAAGACGAAATGCTTCTCGGCAAAGTCTTTTAATACGATTGCGGTCAACCGCTCTTTTAAAGGTTCTTTTGGGAACCGCCACCATCATTTGATTGGGCAATGGAGGCTGTAGTTGCTGTTTCCGGTAAAAAATCACTTTGAACGGATAAACAGTAAAATGCTTCCCCGCAGTGAAGAGTTCTTCAACCGCGCGTTTACCTCGTAGTCGCTCTGACTTGGGAAATTTGTTCAAGACTGCCCGTTTTTATTACTAAAAGTAACATTTTTTAGACCCCGAGCAATTGGCCAGAAGTGGCTTACTTCAAATGGGTGCGTTCATCTGAAACGGTAAGTTTCTTTCTCCCTTTGGCACGACGATTTGAGATTACCGCTCTACCGCTGGCAGAAGCCATCCTAGACCTGAAACCGTGCTTGTTCTTTCTCTTTCTGTTCGATGGCTGAAAAGTCCTTTTCATCTGCTTGTATTATTGTATGGGGTGCAAAGATAAGCACCAAACTTTAATTAAAAAACTTCCATCTCAAAATAGCTCACTGTGAAGTGGATTTCAAAGAAGTTGCTATCTTCCGTCTGATTCGTATCCATGCATTATACTATAAGCTACCAAAATCCCTTGAGCCATTTTGTTGACATCACTTTGAAATGTCGCATCAAAGGCAAGCGCTTGCTGAAATTTCTGATCCCAGCTTGGAGACCTGGCCGCTATGAATTCACCAACTATGCTCAGTATATCAGGGAATTTAACGCCACTGACCATCTTGGCAGTACTTTGTCCTGTAAGAAAATTTCCAGTAACTGCTGGCAAGTTACGGTTCCAGAGGGTACAGAGGTATGGGTAAAATACCAGTACTATGCCTATCAACTTGACGCTGGCGGAAGTATTCTGGATGATCAACAGCTTTATCTCAATTTCATCAATTGCTTGGTTTACCTTGATGAACTGATCGATGAACCTTGCCTTGTAGATCTTCAGATAGATCCCTCATTTAAAATTGCAAGTGGCCTTACCATAAGCAAACCCAGGCAGTTATTGGCGAGAAACTACTACCAGTTGGTTGATTGTCCCGTAATAGCCTCAGCCAAATTGAAACACTGGAAGTTTCAAAAGCATGGCGTGAAGTTTCATTTGTGGTTCCAGGGGTCCCATGGCTTATCAAAAACCAAAATCATTGATGTCTTTAAAAATTTTGCTGCTGAGCAGATTGAAACTATGGGTGGTTTTCCCGAATCGGAGTTTCACTTTTTGTTCCAAATCCCCCAGGTTAAAGCCTACCATGGGGTTGAACATAGCAACAGCACGGTTATTGTCCTGGGTCCTGGTGGTGAGCTTCATAAAGGGCGCTATCTGGATTTTTTAGGGGTGAGCTCCCACGAGCTTTTTCATTGTTGGAATATCAAGAAGATTCGGCCAAAAGAACTACTGCCCTACAAGTTCAATCAAGAGAACTATTTCGATACCGGCTTTATTGCTGAGGGAGTCACTACCTATTACGGGGATCTGTTTCTAGTTCGTTCGGGCGTGATAAGTCATCCACAATATTTTAAGGAGTTGGATAAGTTATTCAAGCGCCATTTTGAAAATCAAGGAAGGCATCATGCCAGTTTGGTAGAGTCTTCCAGAGACCTTTGGGTAGATGGTTATCGCACCGGAGCTCCGGACAAGAAGGTATCAATATACACCAAGGGTGCACTGGTTTCTTTGATGCTGGATCTGCAGATACGTCAAATGTCCTCCCATCAAAAGTCTTTGGACCATGTGATGAGAAAGTTATGGTTGGAATTTGGTGACCAAAATGTGGGATATACACTGAAGCACTTTCAGAACATCTGTGAACAAGTTGCAGGACGTTCATTGAAGGAGTTTTTTGAGCAAAATGTCTATGGAGTAGTTCCTCTTGAAAAGCCGCTGAATGATTTACTGCATCTGGTTGGATGCAGCTTAAAAGAGCTCAGCTCCAAACAATTAATAAAACGGCTCTTTGGATTCCGAGCACAACTTGTAAATCAACAGTTGACGATAATACAAATCATTCCAAACTCACCGGCATATAAAAAGCTTAGCTTGGAGGATGTAATTATCAAGGTGAACGGCAAGAAACCCAGTCAAAAATTAAACAATCAGCTGAACTCCAAAGATTCTCTTAAATTGGAGTTACTTCGGCAGGGGAGGAAAGTTCGGGTAACACTTTATGCTTCGAAAACACGTTATTTCAACCAATATCGCATAGAAAAAATCAAGCACCGCTCCGCTTCGCAAGAACACAACTATGATTCATGGTTGAGCAACCAAAAATCTTCTTAGATGATGTGTAAATAAACCAAATGACAGATAGGAAGTTATAAAAATGATTATTATTAAAATATAAAAGCAGAATAAAATGGACAAAGCTAAAGTAGCTGGTGAATCTCCGGTTATGGAGTCACTGGAATCTGGTAAAAACTATGCCTGGTGTTCTTGTGGTTATTCCGAAAATCAACCATGGTGCAATGGTGCGCATAAAGAAACTGATATGACCCCGATTGTTTTTAAACCCGATGACAAAACCACCGCCGCCATGTGCATGTGCAAACAAACTCAGAACCCTCCATATTGTGATGGTTCGCATGCCAAGTTGTAGGTTTGTTTGGCTTAGGATACCATTCATTCCTCTGATAATTTTTGCGATGGGTTGCCATAATCTACTGGGACAATCCTTAGACCAACATCTGTGGAAAAATCGAGTTCTGTTGATCCTAAGCGAAACATCCAGTTCTCAATTATGGCATAATCAGTTTATGGTATTGGAGAATTGCCAACCTGTGCTAGAGGAGCGAAAAGTTGTCACCTATCAGGTAATGCCAGACCGTTACAGAACAGGGCTACCTCAGCAAAACAACCAAAGTTGGACCCATGATACCACCCTTTTCGAAAATTACATTACCCCTGGAGAAAAGTTCGCCGCTATTCTAATCGGGTTGGACGGTGGCATTAAGCTGAGAATCAATGAAACCCTGGACTGCCAAAAA
>JANQPK010000345.1 GCA_028289505.1 Cyclobacteriaceae bacterium | reverse complement strand
CTGCCTTTAATTGCATCGGGTAAAAATTCATGTGCTACAAAATTCCCCGGGTGATCGTGGGCATACTGATAACCCTCACCATAACCCTGGTTTTTCATTAGCTTGGTGGGGGCATTTCGCAGAGACATCGGAACTGGCAAGTCACCCTGTTGCTGTACTATTTTTTTGGCCTTTTTAATAGCCAGATAGCTGGCATTGCTTTTGGGTGAACAAGCCAAATAGGTGGTACATTGTGACAATATGATTTCGGCTTCAGGGTATCCTATTAAATTAACCGCTTGAAAGCAGTTTGTGGCCAGTACCAGCGCTGTGGGGTTGGCATTTCCAATATCTTCTGATGCCAGAATTACCAATCGACGTGCAATGAACTTTACCTCTTCTCCACCTTCAAGCATTCTGGCTAACCAGTAAACTGCAGCATTGGGATCACTACCCCGGATTGATTTAATAAAGGCTGAAATGATATCATAGTGCTGTTCTCCGGTTTTGTCGTACAGGGCAATTCTGCGTTGTGCTGCCTCGACCACTTTCTCATTGGTTATCAGCACTTCCTGCTCACCTGTATCTACTACCAACTCCAGTAGGTTTAAAAGCTTTCTGGCATCTCCTCCGCTAAGTCTAATCAAAGCCTCTGTTTCTCGTAACTCTACCTGCCGTTTGGAATATTCTAGCTCCAGTGCCTTTTGCATGATCGCAGTTAGATCGTTTTCGTCCAGGGGATTCAAAGTATAAACCTGACAACGGGAAAGTAAAGCGCTATTAACCTCGAAGGAGGGATTCTCAGTAGTGGCACCAATTAAGGTAATGGTTCCCTTCTCTACTGCTCCCAGTAGCGCATCCTGCTGTGACTTGTTAAACCTATGGATCTCATCGATAAAGAGAATGGCACGGTGCTGTTTGTTTGACTTAAGAATTACCTCACGTACCTCCTTGACTCCAGAACTTACTGCACTGAGGGTATGAAAGGGTCTCTTTGCCTGGTGAGCAATCACATTGGCAATAGTAGTTTTTCCAACACCGGGTGGACCCCACAAAATCATAGAGGGAATATTACCACTCTCAATAGCAACCCTCAAAGATGACCCTTTACCCAATAAATGGGACTGTCCCAAAAGATCATCTATCTCATGCGGCCGCAGTCGCTCGGCCAGAGGTCGTTGGTCCTGGAACATTAGTGATAGAGACCTTTGGTGATTTGCTCAAAATGATCCAACATATCGTCTGTGAATTCACGATGGGTAACCAATCTTACCAGCTGCCCACCAAATGACAAGGCACGAATTCCGTTACGCTCCAAACCCTCCAGAAATTCCTGTGGGACTATAGTATCTAGTAGTTCGAAAATAACAATATTAGTATCGATAGGGTAAACATGTTTAACAAAGGGAAGTGACTCAAGTATTACCCCCAGGCTTCGCGCCCTTCGATTGTCATCCGCCAAAGATTCTACATGATGATCCAACGCATAGATACAGGCAGCGGCTAAGTACCCTGCTTGTCTCATAGCACCTCCCAGAACTTTGCGTACCCTTTTTGCCCGGTATATGGTATCCAGATCACCCACTAATACCGACCCTACTGGAGCACCTAAACCCTTAGACAAACAAATGGAAATAGTATTGAATGGCTTACCCCAATCGAAAGTGCTTTCCTTGGTTTCAGTCAGGGCATTAAATAAACGTGCACCATCTAAATGCATCTTTAGCTGGTGCTGTGCTGCCACCTTGGCTATTTCATCAACCTGTGGCAGTGTGTAATAACTTCCACCTCCTCGGTTCACGGTGTTTTCCAAAAGCACCAATTTAGTTCCTGGAAAATGAATATTATCTGGATTAATGTTTTCATTTACATCTGAAGCGGTAATCCGACCACGATCACCATCTACCAACCTCACAGAGACCAGGGAGTTAAACGCTAAGCCTCCTCCTTCATAGTGGTATACATGAGATCTTTTGTCGCAGATCACTTGATCCTGAGGATTCGTATTCACCTTGACACCGATTTGGTTGGTCATGGTTCCTGAAGGGCAAAACAATCCCGCCTGCTTGTGGAATAGTTGAGCCACCTTTGCCTCTAATGCCTTTACCGTGGGGTCCTCGTCAAAAACGTCGTCACCTACCTCTGCATTTAACATGGCTTCCAACATCTCTGGTGTCGGTTTGGTTACAGTGTCACTTCGGAGATCCATTTGAAATTGATCCGTGCTTAGTTTCGGTTAAAGCTATCACATTCATACCTGTCGACAAAAAAAAGCCACACCAAAAGGTGTGGCCCATAAAAAGGTGGAGTTTATTAGGATTAATTTTCTACATAGGCAATGTTCCCTTGAGCCAGCACAGTAGCCATCTCAGCACCCTCCCCCATATGTACCCTAATAAAGCCTTTAAAATCGATCACCGCATCATAAGGAGCTACTAATTCACCATCTAATTGCTCCAGATTAGTACGACTGACTCCCTTGCTTCCATCAACAGGATTCAGCCTTCCAGCAATTCCACCCTGATCGTAAATAGAACCAAAATTCAAGGTTACCGGGTGTTGTTTACCAGGAATTCCACCCTCAACCTCCACTGTAACTAAAGAGAATCCGCTTTCACGCTCCTGCACGGTTAACAGACCATGGGCATCTTCTGCATACACAGGTTGTAAGGTGAATTGAGCGAACTTTCCGGTAAACGCATTCTTGCCAATATCTGCCTGCGCCACCATGGTTCCGGGCTCGGTGCCTGCCTGGATATTGAGATGACCATCAAATGCAAGTAATTCCTCATAGGTGATGGGGTCGCCTGAATCCAAGTTGCTAATCTCAGTAACGCTGGTTTTCGACCGACCATCAACCGGGGTAAGGGTGATGGCTACACCACCTCCCTCTAGAGCATTACCAAAGTGAATATAGGCGAGGTAGGTCTGATTGAAAGTTGTATTGTCCAATAACAATTCCAACTGTGTGGTCCCATCGAATCGTTCTCGGATTTTGATATGACCATCGATATTTTGAGACGATGTGGACTTTAACTCATAAAGATGATTTTTTCCGGTTACATTTGGCAATTCCTCGGTACAGCTAAAGAATATCAAACCGGGCAGCAATAACTGCATAACTAAAAATTGACGAATTATTTTCATGGCAGGTGTGATTTTTCTATTAATACCCTGAGATCACCCAGGGTAGCCATAGAAACTTGACTTCGTGGACACTATTATCACACATGTACTTTTTAAGGCTCTTTCTTCGTAGTGGGTACTAGGTATATTACCTAATGTTCTTGATATCATTATATTTGATCGCTTTCGATTTTACCTGACGCCAATTATCTTTAGATAAATGAATCACCTATGAGTCTAACCAAGAAGATAGTTTTTGCCATTGCCATATTGTTGATCGCGGTAGTTGGGTATGTCAGCTACATTATGCTGAGTGCCAGATCACTCAGTCCAAAAGCAGTTGAGAAGTATGAAGAAGGTAACATTTCTTTGGAAATTGAGTACTGCAGGCCCTTTAAGAGGGAAAGATTGATATTTGGAACAGCAGAACAGGGTGCTCTCCTGCCTTATGGGCAATATTGGCGACTTGGGGCAAACGCCGCCACTAAACTCACGCTGGAATCGAACCTTGATTTTGGGGGCCAAGCGCTAAAGCAAGGTAGTTATTCCCTTTACGCGTTCCCTGACGCTGATCATTGGGTTATCGGCATTAACAGCGAAGCCAATCGATCAGGTTCGCAACCACCCGATTTCAGTAAAGATGTTGGCCGTATCAAAATGTCTGTGATTAATACTCCGGAGATCATGGAACAATTCACTATTTCCATAGAGGGAGCGGGTACAGAGGCCCTGGTTATCATGCAATGGGATCAAGCTAGAATCGAGATACCGGTGAAACCGACCGACTAGTAGGCTGCTACCCTTTTCCTGGCACTTTTGTTTTTGGTGTATTTCTTTGTGGAATTCTTGTATTGAATGGAATTATAATACTCCAGTTTCTTTTTTCCAGCCTTAGTTTGACAGCTTGGCCTGTACGGCGAACAAGCACTGAAGGCGAATAGCACCACCGCTATTAACACTATTCTTCCCATGTTTATTTAGGTTCAATTTTAAATATAACCAGAAAAAATGTAAACATACAAGGATTAGTGTGGATTTTTACAAAACCCCTTTCTTGATCTCCTCCACTATTGATGGATCCAACAGAGTAGATATATCACCTAGATCCTCATATTCATGGGAGGCAATTTTACGCAGTATACGTCGCATGATCTTTCCCGATCTGGTTTTAGGTAAACCTGGTACAAACTGTATCTTATCCGGTTTAGCAATTGGACCGATGGTTTCCGAAACTAGTGATAAGATCTCAGAGCGCAGCTGGTCCTCGTTTTCAACCATTTCCCTGGTAATGGCATAGGCATAAATCGCATTACCTTTTATATCGTGAGGAAAACCGACCACAGCAGTTTCAATTACCTTTTCGTGTTCATCAATAACGCTTTCAATCTCTGCAGTACCTAAATTGTGGCCTGAAACAATGATCACATCATCGACCCTGCCGGTAATACGGTAATATCCATCTTGATCTCGCTTGCAGCCATCACCTGTAAAGTAGTACCCCTCATATGCCGAAAAATATGTCTCTCGATACCTGGTATGGTTGCCATATATAGTCCTGGCCATGGAGGGCCAGGGAAAACCGATACACAACCTTCCCTCAACATCATTATCTTCAATCACAGACCCCGACTCATCCATCAGTACTAACCGAACTCCTGGTAATGGCAGGGTGGCATAGGTGGGTTTCAGAGGTGTAACACCCGCAATCGGTGAAATCATAATACCACCGGTTTCAGTTTGCCACCAGGTATCCACAATCGGGCAGTTATCCTTCCCAATATTCTGGTTATACCAGTTCCAGGCTTCCTCATTTATTGGTTCACCTACGGTACCCAGCGTTTTCAATGAACTCAAGTCATACTTATTGACAAAACTGAGATCTGCTTTCTGCAGGGCACGAATTGCAGTAGGAGCAGTGTAGAATATATTGACCTGGTGCTTTTCAACCACTTCCCAGAACCGACCCATATCCGGATATGAAGGTACTCCTTCGAACATCAAGGTGGTGGCACCGGCAGCAAGCGGTCCATAGACAATATAGGAGTGTCCAGTAATCCAACCAATATCGGCAGTGCACCAATAAAGATCACCTGGCTGGTATTGAAAAACTGTCTTAAAAGTAAATGTGGTATAAACCATATAACCGCCACAAGTGTGCACCATACCCTTTGGCTTTCCAGTTGAGCCGGAGGTATAAAGAATAAACAGGAGATCTTCAGCATTCATCACCTCCGCCGGGCAATGGCTATCAACCTGCTCTATTTCATGGTGCCACCACAAATCTCTGCCTGGTTCCATAGATACATCTTGTTTGGTTCTTTGAAATACCACCACATGTTGCACGGAACTACATCTTTTTAAAGCTTCATCAGCGATACCCTTTAGATCTATGGTCTTTGACCCACGAAAAGATCCATCTGCAGTAATCAGCATCTTACATTGTGCATCGTTGATACGATCTGCGAGTGCGGTTGACGAGAAGCCTGCGAATACCACAGAGTGCACTGCGCCAATTCTTGCACAAGCCAATACTGCAATCGCCAATTCAGGCACCATTGGCATATAAATGCAAATACGGTCTCCCTTACCCAGCCCATGTCGCTTCAATACATTGGCAAACCGACATACCCGATCAAACAATTGCTGGTAGCTAATGTGTTGTGCTGCCTCTCCTGGATCGTTTGGTTCCCAGATAATAGCAGTCTGATCCGCTTTATCTATAAGATGTCGATCCAGGCAATTCTCTGTGATATTCAACTGGCCATCTGAAAACCAATGCACCTCAGGTTTCTTAAAATCCCAATCCAAGATTTTACTGGGTTCTTGGTGCCACAAAAATCCTTTCGACAGGTCTCCCCAAAACTTCTCGGGATCCTCTACACTATTCTTGTATGCTTGATGATACTGCAGTAGCGATCTTATTTCCATCTTATTTAGGCTTGTAGTTAGTGATAAATACCATTTTGTCCTTCCCTTTACGGACGGCGAATATTTGCAATCATGTCTTTTATATAAACTGGAGGCTCAGGGGTAAACCTTGCTACCACCAAGGCCACCGCGAAATTTATGAGCATAGCTACTGTACCAAAGCCCTCTGGACTAATGCCAAACCACCAATCCTCAACTCCTCCCCCTCCTAAAAACCCAAACTTAAACTTCAGAATATAAAGCAACATACTGCACAGGCCGACTACCATACCAGTGATTGCACCCTCCTTATTCATCCTGGAATAAAATATCCCCAACACAATAGCCGGGAAAAAGGATGCAGCGGCCAGCCCAAATGCCAGTGCTACCACCGCCGCCACAAAATCTGGTGGATTTACTCCAAAGTAGCCGGCTACCACCACTGCGAAAGCAGCCGCAACTCTCGCCACTGCCAGCTCTCCTCTTTCACTGATTTTGGGGTTTATTTGTTTTTTGATAAGGTCGTGTGAAACAGCAGTAGATATTACCAGTAACAATCCGGCCGCAGTACTTAATGCAGCAGCTAAGCCACCTGCAGCCACCAACGCAATCACCCAGTTTGGCAACTGTGCTATTTCTGGATTGGCCAGTACCATAATGTCGCGATCTATGGTCAACTCATTTTGATCTGGATCTGCCAGGTATTGTATATTGCCATCACCGTTCTTATCCTCAAATTCAATCAATCCGGTTAGTTCCCATTTAGTAAACCATTCTGGCATACTTTGGTAGGATTGTTCACTTACCGTCTGAATCAGATTAGTGCGGGCAAAGGCCGCCAATGCCGGTGCGGTGGTATAAAGTATGGCAATAAAAACTAGAGCATAACCTGCTGATAATCGCGCATCTTTTACTCTGGGTACGGTAAAGAACCTTACGATCACATGGGGTAAACCCGCAGTACCAATCATCAGAGCGGCAGTTATAAAGAAAACATCCTGTATGGTTTTATTGCCCTCGGTATAAGCGCTAAAGCCAAGCTGTTCATGAAGTCCATCCAAGTGATCCAAAAGGTAGTTTCCAGTTTCCGTCATTTGGGCGCCAAACCCGAGTTGTGGTAGCACATGTCCGGTAAGCTGAATTGAAATAAAAAATACTGGTACCATGAAGGCAAATATCAGTACGC
>JANQPK010000336.1 GCA_028289505.1 Cyclobacteriaceae bacterium | reverse complement strand
CACTGGGGCCCAATAGGCCATGGCACATTCCGGGTCCAGTCTGGCTGCCTCGCGAAATGACCTATGAGATTCAGCATGATTAAAGGCATACAATAGCCTTACCCCTTGGTCGAAATATTGCTGTGCTTGTGGGTGCTTGGTGGAGACTTCGAAATGATGATCTCCCAGATTGTCGAATAATGGAGCTATCTGTTGGGAAGGATCTTTCTCCACAAAGTCAAAGGCGAATTTTAATTGGCATTTGACAAAAGTGGCATCTAACGGTGCCATAGATGCTTCAATGGTTGAGATCACCTTTTCTGAAGTATAATCTTGGTTACCGCAGGTGGCCAAGTACCCAATAATTACCAGAAGAAGGGCAATTCGAGCAGAGATTTGGAGTAGATTTTTCATAGCCAGGACCTTTTTAACAAGATACACAATCCTTTAATCATTTGCGATAAACCCACCCAAATGTCGCCTAAAGTAATATTAGCCGTATATTACATCCTCTTATTCAACTTTATAATTATACGAAAACGGAATATAAAGACATTTCTATGTATGGTAGACTTTTATCTAGTAGCACCACCTCCGGCTTATTGATACTATTTTTATTTTGTACTGGTTGTGGTGCTGAAAAGACCGAATCCGATTTATCCGGAGAAACTGAAGAGCAAGTGGTTCAAAGAGCTCTTGACATTCATGATCGAGTACTTACCATTGATACGCATGCAGATACACCACTGCGTATGATTGAGCCGGGATTTGACATGTCGGTACGCCATGATCCAGACGAAACAGGTTCTAAGGTGGATTATCCTCGAATGAAGGAAGGTGGTTTGGATGCGATTTTCTTTGCCGCTTTTGTGGCTCAGGAAATTCGTGATGGTGAAGGCAATACCAGGGCCAAAACACTTTGTCTGCAAATGATCGACTCCATTATTGCATCCACTTCCAGGAATAGTGATATGGTTGGTCTGGCACTTGATCCTGATCATGCTTACCAATTGGAGAAGCAGGGTAAGAGGGCTATTTACATAGGAATCGAGAATGGATATCCTATAGGCAATGATGTTTCGAACGTTGAACTCTTCTATAACAAAGGCGTTCGCTACATCACACTGGTGCATTCTGCTAATAATGATCTGGCTGATTCCGCTACAGATCCCGATGGCACTGAACATGGGGGTATCAGCGATTTAGGACAAAAGGTAGTCAAAGAAATGAATAGACTGGGAATCATGGTGGATGTGTCACATGGAAATGACAGTGTATTTTACGATGCCATTGCCATGTCCAAAGCTCCAATCATTGCCAGTCACTCCAATGCCCGTGCGGTGACGGATCATTCCAGAAACATGACGGATGAGATGCTAAAGCTGATGGCTGAAAATGGTGGTGTGGTGCAATTGACCATGCTGGATGTCTACTTGCGAACTGCCCCACCAAACCCCGCAAGAGATGCTGCCTTGGATTCGTTAAGAGCAAGTATGAAATCAGTTACCGAAATGACTGCGGAAGAAAGAAATAGTCTGCGTGAGGCCTATAATGCGATTAATGAGAAATACCCCAGTCCGCCTGCAACAGTTGAACATGTGGTAGACCATATTGATCACATCGTTGAAGTGGCGGGAATCGATCATGTTGGTATCGGTTGCGATTTTGACGGAGGTGGTGGAATCCAGGGCGTATGGGATGCCAGCGAAGTAATGAACATCACCATCGAATTGGTAAGACGCGGTTATTCAGAAGAGGAGATCGCAAAGATTTGGGGTGGAAATCTGATCCGCGTTTTTAAAGAGGTACAAGCAGTTTCTGAACAGCTACAGGCCGAAGCGGCTTAGAACCACTACTACACTATGATACGCAGAGCATTGTTAGTACTGGGGCTATTGGCAATATCTGTTGTTAGCGTCTTAGGGGTTACCCATCCCTTGAGACTTTCTTTATGTGAGATAGAATATAAGTCAGATAAGAGGTCCATGACTATCAATCTGAAACTCTTCTTGACCGATGTTAATGAAGCCATAGTTTTCGATCCCTACAGTACGGAATTGGCTTTTTGTCAACCCAACGAATCACCAAAAGCTGAAACCTTGTTGCTAGACTATCTCAATAATTTCTTTTTTGTTAAAGCAAATGGACGGCAGTTGGAATTAAGGATTAAATCAAAGAAGCTAAATGGTGAAGGCGAGAATACTGCTCTTTGGTTATATCTGGAATACCCGCAAGACAGCCCCTTGACCTCTTTGGAAATAAAAAATGCGGTTTTCACGGATCTTTTTTTTGATCAAACCAATATCGTTTATGTCCATATAGACGGTGAATCTAAAAGTATGATGCTCAACAAGAAAACACCAACACATTTACTAAACTTCTGAAATGCATCCCTTCAGGTTTTACCTTATACTAGGTTTTGAACACATATCCAATCTGGCGGGATACGATCATATTCTCTTTCTAATTGTACTGTGCGCAGTATATCGAATTCAGCAGTGGAGAAGTATTCTGATTTTAGTTACAGCTTTCACCATTGGACACAGCGTCACTTTGGCGTTGGCTTCTTTAGATATTTTTTCCATACCCTCCGCCATCATTAAGTTCTTAATTCCCACTACCATTCTGATCACAGCGCTTAGCAATGTGGTCAATGAGAACTTAGTGATGGACAAATCTAAAATGACTAGAAATTACCTGATGGCATTGTTCTTTGGCTTTATTCATGGGATGGACTTTTCGAACTATTTTAAAGCACTTTTAATGAGCTCTTCCTCGATTCTTACCCCGTTATTAGGTTTCAATCTGGGGATAGAGTTAGGTCAGTTATTGGTGGTGCTGGTTATAGTTGCCATTGCATTTCTATTTCTTGATATTATTAAAGTAAAACATCGAGATTGGACCGTGTTCATTTCAGGAGCAGCCGCCGGACTTTCCTTGATGTCGATGATTGAAAACAAGTTCTGGTGATAAGGATAGCCAATATATGAACAATGAATCCAGAAGTTAAAGCATACAACCAGCATCAAACTGATAATGAAATCGCTGTTTGCAACCTACTTGCATCAATCCTTAATGAGCAAATGCCTGAAGCAGAAAACAAGATATGGCATCGGCACCCAGTTTGGTTTTTGGATGGAAACCCCATAGTTGGATATAGTAAACTTAAAGCCGGTATTCGATTGATGTTCTGGAGTGGGGTTAGTTTTGAAGAGGATCAGTTAACACCCGGAACCGGTAAATTCAAAGATGCCTCAATTATTTACACTTCAACAGATCAGATAAAAAAACCTGTGCTAAAGCGCTGGATTGCTAAATCTAAAGAGATCCAATGGGACTATAAAAATATCTATAAACGAAAGGGAAAATTGGTCAGATTAAAATAGCAGCGCCATTGATACAGATATACAAAAGAGTATTAAACAGGCAGTTTGCTTCTTGAATTTCATAAGATTAGGTGCTAAATATTTGATTAACAGGTAGTATCTTCGGCAAGATATAGAACTCCCACAAATTTGTGCTGGAGGATTGTGTTAAAAGATATTAAGCTATGAATCAAAAAACTACCAGAATAATCTACTTAGTGGCCACAGGCTTATTGTCCGTGCTAATGCTGCTCTCGGCAGGAATGTATTTTTTCAATCACCAAATGGTAGCAGATACTTTCACCCGATTGGGTTATCCTACCTACATCATTTACCCATTGGCAGTGGCCAAAATCCTGGGACTAATCGCGATTTGGTCTAAAAAGTCCAATACCTTGAAAGAATGGGCCTATGCAGGCTTTTTCTTTGATTTTTTATTGGCATTTTCCGCACATGTAAATGCTGGTGACGGAGAGTACCTCCCGGCTATTATAGCGATGGTACTGCTGCTGGTGTCTTACAATCTTGAAATGAGGTTAGACTCGGGTCCTGCCACCTGAGAAGAAACTACCCTTTCCAAACCACCTTCTCTTTCCAATCACCTCTGATGCTTCGGTACTCCTTTTCAATAGGCATGCCAACATACATAAAGCCCATCAGCTTATCATCCGAACCCAAATTAAAGTAGGGTTTGGCCTCTTCCCAGAAGGTGGGGCCGCCGGTAGACCAGTAGCAACCAACTCCATAGGCAGCAGCGGTGAGATACATATTTTGTACCGCACAGCTAACAGACGCGACCTCCTCCAACTCAGGGATTCTTTTTTCAGGATCTCGGCGCATGGCAATGGCTATAATGCAGCTGGCCATTAGTGGTTTCTGCATAAACTTCTGGAACTTGGACTCCTCAAATGTTCCGTTTTCCTGGGTCCTTTTCCGATAGAGGTCAGACTGAAATCTCGCAAACTCCTCCACTGTCTCACCATAAAAAACAGTAAATCTCCAGGGCTCGGTAAATTTATGCGTCGGTGCCCAATTTGCATTTTCCAGCATTTTCTCAATCACCGAACGAGGTACCGGTTCACCGGTGTACATCTTGGGGAAAACAGAACGGCGGTTCAGGATTAAATGGTTTATTTGACTAATATCGTATTTCATGATTGACGTGAGTTAATAGTGTAAAACTAAGCATCAGCGAACAACCTAGATCAATATGAAAACATATTTTCAAAGAATATACCGCTACAACCAATGGGCCAACAGCAGCCTCAGTAATCATCTTAAGTTTCTTGGGGTTGAACCCCAGGAGGTTATGAAAAGAATGAGTCATATTGTAGCGGCTGAGGAAATCTGGTACCATCGCATTCAACCTCTGGGATTCGATCCTCTTCCATTATTTGAACTCCAGTCCTTAGAAACACTGGAACCCCGACTGCGCTCCAGTGCCCAGCGATGGCTAGACCTGGTGCATGATACCGATGAATTCGAGAAAGAGGTTAATTACAGCAACTCATCAGGACGGACTTTTACCAATGGTTTGAGTGATATATTGATTCACTTGGTCAATCACGGGACCCATCATCGAGGTCAAATCGCCACACTGCTGAGACAACAGGGGTTAGAACCATTGCCGACAGATTATATTTTTTACAGTAGGGAACTGGGGCACTAGGGAACCAGGGATGAGGAACGAAGGATGAGGGACGAAGGATGAGGGACGAAGGATGAGTGAGCAGGGACGAGGGGCGAAGATTTGCTGGGATTTGATAATTCGTAATCTGTAATTCGTAATTTAGTTGCCTATGCCTGATACCAAAAAGAAACTCTTCCTGCTGGATGCCATGGCCTTGATCTACCGAGCGCATTTTGCGTTCAGTCGCACCCCCAGAATCAATTCCAAAGGCTTTAACACCGGAGCCAGTTTGGGTTTTACCAATTCCTTATTGGAGATCATTCAAAAGCAGAAGCCCAGCCATTTGGCGGTGGCCTTTGACACTTTCCAACCTACCTTCCGACATGAAAGATTTGAAGAATACAAGGCACAACGACAGGCGGTTCCGGAAGATGTGAAATCTAATGTTCCCTGGGTCAAGAAGATCGTGGAAGGATTTAATATCCCAGTGCTGGAACAAGATGGCTTCGAAGCAGACGATATTATCGGCACCTTTGCCAGAAAAGCTGCTGCAGTTGGTATGGAAGTCTATATGATGACCCCTGATAAGGATTTCGCGCAGCTGGTAGATGATCAAATTTTCCTATATAAACCCTCCTACATGGGAAATGCAGTGGATATCATGGGCGTTCCAGAGGTGCTCAAAAAATGGGATATCGAAAGGGTAGATCAGGTTACGGATATACTGGGACTGCAGGGAGACGCCTCTGATAATATCCCCGGAATTCCAGGGGTCGGGGCCAAAACAGCAGTAAAGTATGTAAAACAATATGGATCAGTAGAAAACTTGGTGGCTCATGCCCATGAACTTAAAGGCAAGCAAAAAGAAAGGGTGACCGAGTTTGGGGAGCAGGGAATTCTATCAAAAGAACTAGCCACCATCAACGTGGAGGTGCCCTTGGATTTCAATGAAGCAGACTTGCAGTATTCCGGTCCTAATAAGGAAGCCCTTTCAGAAATATTCGACGAGCTGGAGTTCAGGACCTTGCTCAAAAGAGTGATGCAGGAAAAAAGCCCAAAAGAGGTGGCCAAGGAGGGTACTCAGATGGGGTTATTTCAGTCACCCCGACAGCAATCGGGGCAAGAGCAAGAGCAAGAGCATACAGAGGGGCAGGAATCGCCGGTAAAACAAAACTTAAGAACGGTAATCCGAGATTATCATCTGGTTGAGGAAGCGCCACTAATTCAAAGTCTGCTGCGCTTTCTGAAAGCACAGAAGGTCATTTGTCTTCAAGCTTATACCGATGAAAAAGGATTATTAATGGGTTTAGCGATCTGTTATACTTTCCATAATGCCTATTTCCTGCCAGTAAAGGCACTTAGCCAGGATTTCTTGGATGAACTTGAACAAATTCTGCAAAATCCAGAAGTGTTGAAAGTGGGCCACGATCTGAAACAGACCATCTTGCTACTCAAGACTGTAAATTGTGAGATGGAAGCGCCATATTTTGATACATTGATCGCGCATTATGTAATGGACCCTGAAACCAGCCACGCATTGAGTATTCTTTCAGATGTGTACCTGAATTACCACCCTATTACAGAAGAAACCCTGTTAGGTTCCGGTAGGAATAAAAGATCCTGGTGTGAGGTGGAGACCGCAAAATTGAAAGACTTCACCTGCGAAACAGTGGATCTCGTCCTACAGCTGAAAGACCAGATCCTCCTGGAAGGCAAGCTACTGGAGGTATATGAAAAGATAGAGTTGCCCTTGCTGGGTGTGCTGGCTTCCATGGAATTCGAGGGCGTCAGGGTCGACCCTGAAGTATTGGCGGAGCTATCTGCTGAGTTGGAAATTGAAAGTCAAAAAGCACAAAAAGCAATATTCGAATTGGCAGGAGAAGAGTTCAATATAGCCTCTCCCAAACAACTGGGAGAAATCCTGTTTGATAAGCTAAAACTGGTGGAGAAGCCAAAGAAAACCAGGACCGGACAGTACGCCACCGGGGAGGAGATTCTGGTGAAACTGGCGGATGAGCATGATATTGTACAGAGCATCCTTGACTTCAGGGTATACCAAAAATTAAAATCCACCTATGTGGATGCCCTGCCGCAAATGATTGATCCCAGGAATGGACGCATTCATAGTAACTTTAGCCAGGCAGTAGCCGCCACTGGACGGTTGAGCTCCAATAATCCCAACCTGCAGAACATCCCCATTAGGACTGAGAAAGGCCGTGAGATTAGAAAGGCATTTGTTCCTAGAGACCAAGATTATTTACTGATGTCTGCCGATTATAGTCAGATTGAGTTACGAATCGCCGCCTCTTTTGCCAAAGACCAGCATATGATTGAAGCCTTTCGGAATGGCCGTGATATTCATGCTACCACCGCCAGCAGAATTTTCGATGTGGGATTGGATGAAGTGGATGCAAATATGCGCCGCAAAGCTAAGGCTGTCAATTTCGGATTGATTTATGGCATGTCGGCATTCGGCCTGTCCGAGAGATTGAAAGTACCCAGAGCAGAAGCCAAGGCCATTATGGAAGCCTATTTTGAGGAGTTCTCGGCTATAAAAGAATACATGGACCGCATTATAAAGCAAGCGCACCAGACAGGATATGTGGAAACCATCACCGGCAGAAGGCGTTATCTGCGGGACATCAATTCCAGGAACTACACCTTGAGAAGTTATGCCGAACGGAATGCCATCAATGCACCAATTCAGGGAAGCGCGGCCGATATCATTAAGGTTGCCATGATCCGTATCGACGATTGGATCAGGCAACAGAATCTGCGCTCCAGAATGATCCTGCAAGTACATGACGAGTTGGTCTTTGATGTACATCAGGAAGAGCTGGATCTGTTGAAACCACAAGTTGAAAAACTGATGAAAGATGCGCTACCCCTGGAAGTGCCGATGGAGATTGAGATTGGTGTCGGGCAAAATTGGCTAGAAGCACACTAATCTCAGCTTTTAGCCTGCCTGCCGGCAGGCAGGTTTTTAGTTTTTGGTGTTTAGTTGAAACAAACTAGAAATATAGAACCATATGAACCTCCACTTGTCCAAAATCAAATGTGCGGTTTTTAGTCACATCCTTCTTCTTATCACCAGCGTCCTGTTTGCTCAACAACCCAAACCAAATATCGTTCTAGTTTACGCTGACGATCTTGATTTCGACGAGATAAGTCCTTACGATAATACCTCATTTCCAAGTTATACCGGTGCCAAGGAAAACGGCTTTTACCGTTATCAAAGCGACGGTATCTTTGTGCAAAACAATCGGCTGCTGCTTGATGGAGAACAAGGCTATTTTTCAGACCCCAGAATGCATACCCCGAATATCCAGCGTCTTGCCGATGAAGGCGTGCTATTGGAGCGCTTTTATATTACCACTTCGGTTTGCACCCCCAGTAGATACAGCCTATTAACCGGGCGTCTTGCTACCCGCAGCCCTGGATTTCTGGAAAAGAATCCAGCAGGCGCTGAAGGTAATATTACCTGGAACTCGCCACTGACCTCGGACGAAAACAACATAGCCAAGGAGCTGAACAAACTTGGATATTACACAGGAATCGTGGGCAAGTGGCACAACGGTGCTCCCGGTGCTTTTGACGATAGGGTCAACGCAGACTCCGATCCATATGATCCCGTGGTACTGAAAAGGATCCGTGAAGCCTATGATCGCGGCTGTGCATATATTCGACAGCAAGTAGGTTTTGATTTTGCCGAAAGGATGTTTTTCAGGAATAAGGAAAGTCTAGGAGTACCACAAGTAATGCGGGTACACAATCTAGAATGGATTACTGAGGGTGCTCTTAACTTTATCGATGAGGCCGCCGGTCAACCATTTTTTTTATACATGCCCCTTACCATCCCCCATGGGCAGTATTACTATGACTGGATAGAGGATGATCCATTGGCAACGCCAGCAGGTTGGTTGGATGAAGTGCCGGATTGTATACCCTCCAGAAGAGAAATCGTGAATAAGGTAGAGCGT
>JANQPK010000322.1 GCA_028289505.1 Cyclobacteriaceae bacterium | reverse complement strand
GATCTTGCTGCATCCAACGGATCATCTGCTCCCAGCCTTCTCTGCTGGCACTACTTTGAGTTATCATTTTTGCAGAGTGGCAACCCGTGCATTGACCCCTTACCAATTCGAAATTGGTGTCGATCACCAATCCAGAAGCAGAGTCAATTTCCACCTTCGGAGTAGTATCACTGATGGCGGGAGCCTGCTCAGAGGGCTGACAGCCAAAACTGACAAGCGCTAGTATAACCACTGCTCGTAATCCGTAATTCGTAATTCGTAATTCGTAATTCCTCACTGTACTTTTACCGCTATGCGATGACAGGCATTATTCAAATAGCCACGAGGATTCCAACCCGGTAAAACCATAGGTTGCCGATTCCCCAATTCATCAGTAGCCCTAACCCATATCTCATAATAACCCGGTACACTAAATTTCAGCCGACCACTCCAATGTTGCCAGGCCAATCTGTTTACAGCAGGTTCCAGTTTTAAGGCAGACCAGCTCATACCATAATCAATAGAGTATTCCGCACGAGATACTGCATAATCACCTGCCCAAGCATGTCCCCGGATGTCGATTACTTTACTGGTAGCTATTACTGCACCCGATTTAGGGTAGGAAATAATAGATTTTACCGGCATAGACTGAATAATGCACATATCTTCATCCCGAACCTTACTGCCGGGAGCCACCGGCTCACAGGGAACACGATAGGAATGACCGGTCATCTTAGGTCCATCGTGCTCTTGGTTTCGCACCACAATGCGGGTCAGCCATTTCCCAGAGGTACTGGCTGGCCAACCACCGAATACCAGTCTAAGGGGATATCCATGCATCATCGGCAGATCTTCTCCGTTGGCACCCCAGGCCACTAATGATTCCTCCTCCATTGCTTTAGCAATTGGAACACCCCGACTGATGGGTACCTTATCCGGATCACCACTGAGGTGCCGATCCTTACCATAATAACCAATGTAAACGGCATCTGGTTTAACCCCAACCCTTGCTAAAATATCTTTCAACCGAATCCCTGTCCAACTAGGTGCTCCAACCGCACCGGTAGTCCATTGATTACCCCGGGCAGGGGGGGCAAACTCTGACCTGCCGTTTCCTGCGCACTCAATCACCAACTGGTAAGTATGGTGCTTAAACTCTGTTTTAAGCTGTTCGAGGGAAAAAGTTTGGGGGTTTTCCACTGATTCACCCGAAACCTCAAGTGTCCAGGTGGCGGAATCCACTTTGGCAGGTATCAGCCCATTGTTACGAACAAATAGTCTGTCCATGGAGGTAACCGGTTCATCCAATAAATGAGCTGGAGTTTCCGCATTCCAAGGTCTGTCGTTTAACAGTACCATATCCGGATGTTTGCCTGGTATCTGATTGTTTGGTTCAATACCGCTAAACCGTACGGATGTCGCATTTAAAGGTAAGAGTAAACTTCCCGTACCAGCGAGGGCAGTGGTGCGTAGAAAACGCCTTCTATTCCCATTCTTCATTGCTGTGAAATCATTTACAACAGCAATTTACGAGGTTTTTGGCATTATTCTGTACCATAGAACTAGGGTAAAAACAGTTAAAATTTACCCCAGAATACGCTATACCCCTACCCCCAAGGAAATCGTTTTAATTGTATAGGCCAATCATGCTTTCATGCTTCGTACCCAAACAGTCGTTTTTGTTTTATCTCTGCTACTCGGTGTGTTGCACGCATATGCCAATGGTACCGATGGGCCAGGAAGATTTCATTTCACTACTGGTCAGAATAAAGTTGAAATTCCATTTTATACCTTTAACAATCAAGTAATCATTCCGGTAGTAGTAAATGACAAAGTTCCATTGAACTTCATCCTCGACTCAGGCACCTCACAAGCTATTTTATTTGACCGTAAGCTGGCAATGGATTTAGGCATAGGTTTTGGGCGAAGAATCCAGTTCTCTGGTGTGGGTACCAGCAATAACGTTACTGCTTTTCGTACCAGAGGTGTAAAACTAAACCTACCTGGAATTGAAGGTGAAATGATGGGAATGGCCATACTCAATTCCGATTACCTGGATATGGGACGATTTGACATTCACGGCATTATTGGATACCAGCTATTTGTCAGATTCGCAGTTAAAATAGACTACCAACAGCAGATCTTGACCCTGATGGAACCTCAAGGTTACTGCTCAGAAGGTTATGAAACATTAGAAATGGCAATAGAGAATTCTAAACCATATGTTAACACCTCTATCTTGTTGCCCAACCATAAAGAAATACCCACTCGATTGTTAGTCGACACCGGTGGATCTTTCGGCCTCTCATTGATCAAAGGTTTAAATCCAGAAATAAGCCCACCTAAAAACGCCCAACGAATCAGGATTGGGAGTGGCCTTGGAGGTAAAGTTAAAGGCTTCAACGGTAAAGTCACGTTGAAACTCAACCAGCATCTGGCTACTGAATCAGAAGCTGTATTTATTGATCATAGTGAGTTCTCAAAGAAAGGTCAGGATCCTGGCAAGCAAGGCTCTATCGGAAATAGTTTGCTAAAAGATTTCATCGTCATTTTAGATTACAGTAATTCTAAAATTTTACTTCGACCCAACCTCCAACCTGAGTTGAGCAGACATTGAAACTGTTCAAAAGTGTCCGGAATTTGTACGGATATGAACATAACTTGTATCTAACTAAAAAACTATATGAATGATTATCAACAACTTATGTATGTTGGCATTGGGTTTGTAAGATAAAAAGTGATCTTGACAGGTAAATATGAAAAAGACTCCGAAAAATAGAAATTATGAAGCTTTGATTCTGGCTATCGGTATTCTAATAGGGGCAGTAGCGATTTTTGATAGTTCATCGATAAATAAACAGGAGTTTGATTTTACCAGCAAGATCAAAATAGAGGCAAATATGGAAACCAATGTAGTTCCAGAAAAAGCGGCGTCGTGCCATATTTCCAATCAGGGAAATATCTCTATGTAATTAGGCAAACTAGTAGAATCCTTATAGATAGTGGGGCCCCGCCGATGGCGGGGTTTTTTTATGCATGATGATTTTGAGGCCTACGAACCCAATCTACAATCTGTACTGGATTGCCACTTCTAAAACTTGAAGGAAGACAGGCTTTAATTTCAGATTGCAAGGCATTGATCAAACCCTCCTTAATAAAACTATTATGAAAGACCAAACTTATTTCCCTGGCGGGTGGCTCTCCTTTGAACCGTCTTAAGCGCTGTTTTTCAGATGGCTTCCATCCCACAGTCGCCAGTTGGGGAAGCAGTGTAAATCCTAGCTTCTGGTCGATTAAG
>JANQPK010000309.1 GCA_028289505.1 Cyclobacteriaceae bacterium | reverse complement strand
CATCCTCCACCATACCCACATTTTGAGCTGCATCTATCCCCGAATAAAATTTCCTTACTTCATCAAAGGTCTCTCGAGCACCCTGAATGCTGAAAAAATCACGGGTGGTAGTAATCATTAGTGTTGGCTTTGGGGCTCTTATTTCCAATAGATCTGCATGGTCCAAACCCTCTGCAATCATGCGGTACAGGTTCTGCTCTGCGTCTTGTGGACCAATTGATTTAAGCACATAAGACATCTTGGTAATGTAGCACTCCGGTGCGGCTGCCAGAATGCGGTCATCAAATGCTGCGGTGTAGGCAGTCTGGGTGCCACCACCAGAGCGACCGGTCATCCCAATTCGGTTTGGGTCAATTTCTTTTCTGGTGAGCAGGTAGTCGATACTGCGTACCCCATCCCAGACAAAAAAATTGGTTGGGGAGTATCCGCTGATGTAGCACTGAGCTCCCGGGTAGGAATGCTCAATAGTAGGACTTTTAAATCTACGGGTATGGTCCTGGTTAAAATACTGCCATCGTTCACCTTGTCCAATGGGATCAAAGGCAAACACAGCAAAACCTTTTTTTACCAGGTTTATAATGACATGTTGATATACTTCACTTCGAAATCCATTTGCTGTATGTCCACTAGCATAAATCACTACTGGTAGTTTCCCTTTCCGAGGTGTGGGAAGGAACAGGGCTGCAGTAACGTAATAACCAGGAATAGATTCAAATATAATTTTTTCCACCTTGTAATCTTCCTGCTTAATTACTCCGGTAACTCTTGCGTTCAGTGGTGTCTTTTCAGGTAATGGGCCCAGGATTCTGTTCAATTTTTCTCTGACCTGTGATTGTCTTTGGCGATAATCATCTTCGGTACTCAGTCTACTCATCATTTGCTCGCGTTTACTAAGTTGTTCGAAAGCCAGTTGACAAGAAGTCTTATACATACAATTCTGAGCATCTGAATAGTACTTCCAGAAGTCAAAAAGATTCAATTCCTGAGCAGCAATCTGCAGCCAGAAAGTACTGAGCATTAAAACCAGGGTAAGTAAAACTTTCATTTGAGCGCGATTTATATGACTAAAACTTCCATTGCAGATCGACACCCTGCTTAACCAGTAAGTCTTGAAATGCTGATAGTTCCTTTTCATGGTTGCGAATGCTTCTGGGGCTGGTATTGCGTTGCAAACTGTGAGCAGCCAAGCTGCCTGCAGCCTCACCGATTGACCATTCTACAGGATGAAGCCGGTAACAACCATTCGAAATATGAGTGGTCCCGATATTTTTACATCCGGGAATCAGATTTTCCATTCTTTCAGGGATCAACGCTCCCAAAGGAATTTGGAATGGTACGCTGGCGGTATCGATGTAGTTGTTACCTCCTGTACTGGGGTGAAGATCCAGATGATAATATCCAATACCCACTGAGTCGGAAAATGGTTGGGCCAGGATTTGCTGCCCAGTATCTTTTACCTGCTTTTTTCTCGCTTCCAAAGTCAGATGTTGTTCCAATATGGTATACTCGGCTTTGATCCGCCTTGATTCTCTGATATAGGGGTATTTGGCAAGGCCATCATCAGTACCCATCACATCCTTTCTTAGACGAAGCCCTTTCCATCCTTGTCCCCCATCTGGACGCGGCGCCTCTGTTTGTAGCCAATAGAGCAGGGACAGGCTTAACTGCTTGGCCTGATCAATATGCTTATGTCGTTCATCCTGGCTAACATCGGTGATATTGCCTAACATGTAATCATTTTGTGGCCAGTTGATAATTGAAATATCACTGGCATAGGTACCTGTGACAAAGTTTGCCCGGTCAATAATGCGCCTGTATAACCACAGGTTTAAGTCTTTGGTAGAGGGAGCCGGCTCACTAACGCTGCATGGAATGAATGGTAAGGTTTTAGGTGCCAGAGTTCGTGGATACGAATAGCTTAAGGAAAGAATAGGACCAGACCAGGGCGGATTTAGCTGTGGCACATGAGATTGCCAAAAATCGTACATCCTAGGCCGTTCAATGATATGTTCTTCCCCGTGCATGTGGTCTATGGCAAAACAATAGGTCAAAGCTTGGATATTAGCAGGGTCGGCTTGCTGTGGGGCATGTGGTTCCCCGGTTACTTGCTGAGATTCTGAGCCGATGGTGTATTCAGTGCCAGAAAGTGGTAGCAGGTCACCTTCTTCACTGGCGTCAATAAATATCTTGGCGTTAATCTGTACTTTTTCTCCGTCGTTCTTGGTGCACTCCAGTGATTTTATCCGATCCTGATCCACTACGGCTGACGTAGGAGTAGTATTTAACAACAGTCTTAAGTTTCCTGATGAGATGGCTGGTGCTAACATGGATTCCAGTACTGCCAGAGATACCCTAGGCTCATGACATAGCCTGGATACTGCACCATTCCCAGGATTGAGGTGATCAAGCTTGCTGGCGGATTCCGTTAAGTTGTAGTATTTCTTGTAGTACTCCCGAACCAGATTGCGGTAGCGGCTATAACTGGTAGTTCCACCTACGGATTCTATCCACTGGTGTTCATCAGGGGGAACACCTTGCTGAGAAACTTGTCCACCAATCCAATCCGTAGGTTCGATCATGATTACGGTAGCGCCTAAATTACAAGCAGCCAGAGCGGCAGCGCACCCCCCCATTCCTCCTCCTACCACTACAACCTCTGCTATAAGCTCCCGGCCATATTGGTAATTAGCAAAGGTCGATCCAACTGCTTTTACCAGCCCAGGATAGAATAATGACGCACCGGAAATACCACTTTTTTGCAGGAAATCTCTCCTTCTCATTCGATCATTTATTTTACTTTAGCCATTGGTTGAGGAATGGAATACCTGTGCCAATCCGAGCTTCATGGCCTCCATCAAAAATCTCAATCTGAATACGGTTTTCGATTCCCAATTTTTGGTAATGGGTTCGTGCAACGTCAAATTCTTCCTGCACCTGAGGCCAATGTGCGATCCTATCCTGTTTGCCATGATGAATCAGCAAAGGTCGTGGACATATCAGTGAAACTACATCCGAGTCCGTAAATTCTGTCAACCATCCTCTGAAAAAGGCGTGTTCCTCATCCACCACCATGAAGCTCACGTATCGTTCATCTGGAAGCGCCATTTTATTTCTGCGATGATTAAACCAAGCGCTGACCACACCCGCCTTAATCCTGGGCTCCAGTGGCATCCAGAACATAGTGGCCATCCCACCCAGCGAAAGCCCCCACATTCCGATTCTCTCAGCATCTATTCTGGGGTCTTCGATTACCTTATCCAGCAAATACTGCATTCGCACCAACTCGATACCTGGAAGTGTGGTGTCAATTAAGCGGCATAGTCTCTCAATATAATTGCGGAACGGCATTGATCGCAGGTTCATGGGAGCCAGTACCGCGAATCCTGCATCCAGCAATGCTCTCCCATATTCATGATACAACTGGTGATTAACCGTAAATGGCGTTTCCGGGTAGGATCCAATGCCATGCTGTACAATGACCAAAGGTACCTTCCGGTTTTCATCAGCTCCCTCTGGAAATGCCAGCAGGCCCTGAGCAGAGATGGGGCCTAAAGGGAGTTCAATCCATTCTGCCTTGATATCCTGGAGATAGGGATGAGGTTGCTTGTTTAGCGGGCCGGTTTTTCTTAATTCAGGGGGATTTAAGATATCCCTCCATCTTGTTCTGTTGGTTTCTACACTGCGGGTAAAGGCATCAATACCTGTGTAATCCCGTTTCCATGCTACTTTTGCTCGAGCATGGTACCCTTCAATAATTGAATCCTGAAGAAAGTGCTCAAGCTGTTGTTTGTAAAGCTCTGTACGGGCTTCTTTCAAAGAATCTGGCATTTCAATGGGTAAATCTTGTTGCGCCAACAGAAGATGGCCAGGAATGAAAAGCAAGACTATCCCGAAAAATGCACGGCTTGATATCATGATCACAATATCACGATTTTTGAGCCGTCTATCAAATCAATATCGCCTAACAGACCAGAGGATAACCAAGGTAGATTTAGTAGGTAGCGCCGTTGGCAATTCGCTCCGGTATTTGGCAATCCTGGTACTTACGGGTATCGGCAATATGAAATACCTTCCAAGAACTACCATCATTCGCCAATTGAATAGCATCCACACCACAATGATGCAAAGTCTGATCTAAGTAGAAGGCGTATTTTACCCATACTGAAGATAGATTACCTTGGACTTGTACTTGATAATCCCATATCCTTTCATCCCAAACCTGTTCATGCGGTTTGGCAATGGCATTGAACCAGTTTTGAATATTTGTGGCCTTTAGTTGGTTAAGGCCGTTTTCAGAGGAGGCACTATACATTGAGGTATTTGGGTAAAAATGTACTTTTACCGCTGCACTGTCACCAGCACGCATGCCATCAAAAATTGAAATCACCACTTTCATGATTTCTTGCTCTTTACTGTTCAAGCCGTCCCATTGGGATGATTGAGAATAAATATCACAAGCTGGTAGTAGCATAAATAAGTATGCTGAAATCATTAATTTCATGTACTTGAATTTGGTTTAACACATGATAATAAAGTAGAAGCACCGGTGCGATTGATATTCCATTAATGGTAAAATGGTTATTTGATCCGGATTAATAGCCCTCTGGGTGAAGTGTTGAATAAACACTTGGTAATCAGAATTTAACCTTCTGAGCCTGATGCTACCGACGATTGACCCGATGATTTGAAAATATTTTGAATTATTTTCGAATCTTTTAAACAAAATAGTACTTCTTTCGTTAAGGATAGTATTACTATTATTTATTAGCACCAAGCTATTGCAATAGAACTACTAATTAATGGAGCAGCTTACCCCACTGAAGAGATTCTTCCGCATGCTTTCCCTGGATCAGCGGGAAATCATCATGATCTATACCTACGCCCTGTTCAACGGGATGATCAACCTGTCCCTGCCTCTTGGAGTACAAGCGATCATTGGTTTTGTACTGAGTGCGGAGTTCTCAGCTTCTTGGGGCTTGTTAATTGCTATCGTGGTGGTTGGTGTTGCCGCTGCTGGAGTGATTCAAATCCTGCAGCTGTCCCTAACGGAATTGTTGCAAAAAAGAGTATTTACTAGGGCTGCATTCGAATTTGCCTATCGAATTCCCCGTTTCCAGCTCGAAAAGATATCAGGACAGTATGCTCCTGAACTGATCAATCGGTTTTTTGATACCCTGATGGTTCAGAAAGGACTTTCAAAGATCCTAATGGATTTTTCCACAGCATCTTTGCAGATTTTGTTTGGCTTAGTGCTACTATCCTTCTACCACCCTTTCTTTGTGTTCTTCGGGATATTTCTGGTTGGGTTAGTATCGCTAATCTTCTTCCTGTCAGGTCCCAAAGGGCTGAAAACATCACTTTACGAATCCAAATACAAGTATGAAGTGGCCCATTGGTTAGAGGAGTTGGGCCGGAGTATGGGAACTTTCAAGCTTGCCGGCAACTCTGAACTTTCATTAGGCAAGACCAACCAATTGGTAGGCAACTATTTGAAGTATCGCAAGGATCACTTTAAGATTCTCATCTTCCAGTTTTCCAATATTGTTGCCTTCAAAACGTTGATAACTGCCGGATTACTGATCTTGGGAAGTATCCTGGTGATCAATCAGGAGATTAACCTGGGGCAATTTGTGGCCTCTGAGATCATCATTCTATTGGTGCTTAACTCAGTAGAGAAATTGATCCTTAGTATGGAAACCATTTATGATGTGCTGACGGGAATGGAGAAATTGGGACAAGTCACAGATATCCCCATCGAGAAAGAGGGTGGATTAGATTTGACGGAAATGGATCTGAGTAAAGGTGTCGGTTTCGAACTCTCAAACCTCAGCTACCGTTACCCTAACTCCCGATTCGATGCATTGAACCACGTTAATCTAAGCGTTAAGCCAGGAGAAACGGTTTGTATTACCGGCCCTCACCTTTCAGGCAAGTCTACCCTGGTTTCTCTGATATCAGGATTGTTTCAACAGTACGAAGGCTCTATACTGGTAAACGGTATTCCGCTGCACGATATTGAACTCATGAGTTATCGTACTTTAGTTGGCGATTATCTTTCCCTACAAGACCTATTCTCCGGGACTCTGGCTGAAAACATTACTGTAGGCAGGAATGTTGCTTCCGAAGATATACTGGAGTCCATCGAAAAAGTAGGTTTGGGTTACTTTCTGAAACAATCTTCCAAAGGATTAAGTACCTTGATTAAGCCGGAGGGACTTGGGTTATCCACCAGTGAGAAAATCAAGATTATACTGGCTAGAATTTTCTCTCAAAAGCCTAAAATGATCTTGTTGGATCAGGTATTGGACCACCTGGAGCCTGGAGATCGCAAACGTATTTCCCAAGAGTTATTGGACGACAAACACGATTGGACCGTGGTATTGGTTTCTAATGACCCGGAAATGAGAGAAAGATGCGACAAAGTAGTTGAATTGGAATCCGGCGAGATCACAAAAATTATTAATAACCATCCAGAGTTTCTGGGCTCTTAGATTGCGGCAATTATGTTAAACATCTCACATAACAGTATAGACAGGGACACCATCCTGAAAGATCAGTCCTCCTATCAGCAGGTGATTAATACCCGCCTAACCAAAAGTATCATATATGTGCTTTTGGGACTTTCGATTACTGGGTTGATCGTGCTATTTCTTCCGTGGACTCAAAATATTCGCTCCAGGGGGAAACTGACTACCCTACAACCTCAGGATCGGGAACAGATGATCAATTCCATGATCGATGGTAGAGTGGAAAAATGGTTTGTAAGGGAAGGTCAGCTCATTCAGTCTGGCGACACCATCGTATTCATTTCTGAAATGAAATCAGAGTATTTAGATCCTCAGTTAATCGATCGTGCTAAAAACCAATCCGATGCCAAAAGAGCCTCTGTTGAAGCCTATCAACAAAAAGCGGATGCTTTAGCACAACAGGTGCAGGCCTTGAGAAAGAACCAAACTTTGAAAATAAAACAGGCTGAAAACTATCTGCAACAATCCCAGCTAAAGGTGACATCCGACAGTATTGAGTTTGAGACAGCCTTAGTAAACCTGGACATTGCACAGAAGCAGGTAGATCGTCAGGAAATCCTCTACAAAGAAGGGTTAAAATCACTTACTGATTTGGAGATGCGCAGGCAAAAGTATCAGGAAGCGGTAAATAAAAAGGTCTATGCCGAAAATATGTGGCTGGCTTCCAAGAACGAATTGCTCAATGCCGAAATCAATTTGAATAACATTACCAATGAGTTTGCGGAGAAAATCGCTAAAGCACAGTCTGATCGTATGTCGGCTTTATCCATGTCGTTAGAAGCAGAAAGCCAATATCAGAAATTGGTCAATCAGCTTTCCAACTATTCTCAGCGCTCAGGGTTTTATTATATTACTGCACCGCAAAGCGGTTTTATGACCAAAGCACTGGTTACGGGAATAGGAGCAACCATAAAAGAGGGGGAGCCGGTATTTAGCTTTATTCCGGCTGACTATGAATTGGCAGTTGAGATCTATGTTCGACCACTAGACTTGCCATTGATTCGGGAAGGAAATGAAGTCCGTTTACAGTTCGATGGATGGCCAGCTCTAGTATTCAGAGGATGGCCCAACCTGACCTTTGGTACCTTTAGTGGTATAATCGTGGCTTTTGACAAAGCAGCAGGCCCAGATGGTAAATTCAGGGTATTGGTAGCACAAGACCCCAATGATGAGCCATGGCCAGAGTTGCTGAGACTGGGTTCGGGTGTTTACGGCATTGCCTTACTCAAGAACGTTCCGGTCTGGTACGAACTATGGCGGAATCTGAATGGTTTCCCACCCGATTTCTACATGGATGACACCGGTGGCGGAAAAGTTGACGGTAAAAAACTGGTCGACGGCTCAAAATGAAGAAGTGTTGGTACATAACATGTGTTTGGCTCACAATACCACTGTTGGTTTCCGGCCAGGTAAGAAAAGATACGCTCAATATCTTTAATTACTATCAAGTAATAGCTGATCACCATCCTATCGCCCAACAGGCCTTACTGATCACCCAAAGAGGTGAATTGGCAATTAGTGAAGCCAGAGGAGCTTTTGATCCGAAAATTGTATCGAACTTCGATTCTAAAAACTTTGGTGGATCAGATTATTTCGATGTTTGGGACAGTTACCTGCAGGTGCCCACCTTTTTGAATTTCGATCTCAAAGCAGGATTCGAGAAAAACAGTGGGATATTTCTTAACCCAGAGCGTACGGTGCCAGAGGATGGGCAGTACTATGCGGGTGTGTCCATACCTATAGGTCAAGGTTTAATCAATCACCCTAGAAGGATCGCGCTGCGCAGAGGTGAAATTACCAACCAGCAACTGGCCACCCAGGCGGTGCAGGTGCTGAACAATTTACTGTTGGATGCTACCCATATATATTGGAACTGGTATGAGAGTTACCAGAAGTACGAGATCTCCCGCAACAATCTGGACCTTATCCAGGTACGCTTTGAAGGTATTCGTAGCAGCGCTTTGAACGGTGACCTGGCGCCAATTGATTCCACTGAAGCTTTGATACAGGTACAGCAATTGACCAACATGTTAAGAAAAGCGGAGTTGGATCTGTTTAAAAGCAAACTGTTGATGCAAAACTTCATCTGGACGGACAGCATTGACATAGAATACCTGATACCACAATTGACTCCGGAAGCGGTCAATGAAACAGTAGATATGTTTTTGAACCTGGCCACTAACCACCCGGAGTGGAAACTATTACAACTGGAAAACGCCAACCTGGATTTGGATCGAAGGCTTAGTCAGGAACGATTGAAGCCCATACTCAATTTAGACTATTCAGTATTGCTGGGCCAGACCACAGACTCAGAAATGGGAGACTACCTGGCCAATAATTATAAGGTGGGGGTGTTGTTTGAGTTCCCGGTATTATTACGAAAAGAAAGAGCCAAGCTTAAAACTGCCAAACTGAAAATACAAGAAAACGAGTTTAAACAGGATGTCCAGTTACGAAAAATATCCAACCGGATCAGGGAAGCTTTCAATACCACTGATAACCTGGAATCTATGATTTCTCAGCAAAGAGAGATGATCATCAACTACCAGGCCTTGCTTAGAGGTGAGCAGATGAAATTCGATAACGGAGAAAGTTCTATTTTTCTGATCAACAGTCGACAAAACAGTGCTCTGGAGGCAGAAATGAAATTAATTGAACTGATTTCAGAGTTTGGAAAGTCGATCGGTATACTGCAATGGTCAGGTGGCCAATTCGGTACAGATTTAGCCGCTGGCTGGGAGTTGTAAGGTCCGCCAGATGAAACTGATCATAGCATCTCGATATTTGCTGCTGTCATCATAGGAGAGGTGCCTCCATAACTCTGTATGTCCGTAATTAAAAAGGTGGATAGCTTCTACTCTTCTGATATCTGAGGTTCTCAGTTTTTCTTCAAAATACATATGGTATCGAAGCATATTTCGATCGGAGATCAAAAGCATAGGTATATCAAAACCCTCAAGGTAGTTGGTAGGTGAAGCGCTAATCATTTCCTGTTTAGAAAGTCCGAAAACACTCTCTATGTGACGATTGGCCACATCCTTTCCCATACCGTCCGCCAGTATTTGATGGTAGTGTGGAATATCAAAAGTCCCGGAAACAGGCAAAAGCCCTTTGATCACAGTTTTCGACAATCCTTGTTGTACAAGATAAGTGGTATCCATCGCCAATAAGGCCGCTAGATGAGCTCCAGATGAAAAACCACCCACAAATACTTTATCGGGTGAAAATCCATATTCGCTGGCATGATCCAAAAGAAATTTAACTGCTCTGGCTACATCTGTTACGTGCTTGGGATGCTTAATAGTAGGGACTAAGGTAGAATCCTCCCAAGTGGCGGCACTCAATCTATGACCCAAAGTAGCCACTATGATACCCTGTTGGGCCAGTTTCTGCGCTAAATCCATTTCCATATGACGGTCTACCTTTGACCAGGCACCACCACCAATCCACACCAATAAGGGAACCTCCTCAATTGAGTTTGGGATCACCATGTTAAATTTATGATTAAGAGAATCATAACCCTCACCTACATAGTATTTTATATCTGTAACCAATGTAAGTTGGGCAGAACCTTGGGCAAGCCCCTGAAAGGTTACAAAAGAAAGCGCCAATAGACAGATATATTTCATGGGAGAACTGATAGTATACAGAAAGTTAATTTAGTTAATGCCGGATAATTTCTTATTATCCGAAGTTTGCAGATTCTATTTTCCTTGCTACATTTGCAACCCTGAGAGGCGTGGTGTGCTGAGAGTAGACTATCCATACTCAAACTCAAACTCACACCCCAGCCGGGATCTTAGCTCTCCCGATAGTTATCGGGAGGTTCAGAGCGTCGAGGGATCTTAGCTCAGTTGGTTCAGAGCACCTGCCTTACAAGCAGGGGGTCGCTGGTTCGAATCCAGCAGGTCCCACACTAATAAAAAAGCAGTTACATTAATTTGTAACTGCTTTTTTGTTTTAGGTTTGCATAATTGAATACAAAAATGTTGATATAATCAGGTCTGCCGTCTCCGAGTAGCCATCTACTGGGCTGTGGTGGTGTACGGATTGGTGTCAGTCAACTTCGCTGCCTCCCCTGTCAATCAAGGCTAAAATGTGGGAATATGAGGAGGAATGGCGGTTCTGGAATACAAAACCTGGCTATATTAGCTATAAGCCCCAAAAAGTAAAAAGAGTGTATTTTGGGTGTAATTGCAAGATGGAAATAAAGCATCTGTATGTTCAGACCATGAATTATCTGCCTGGGGATTTTGTGACACACGACCTGACATTAAGATCAGTACCAATAAGATAAGATATTAGCTGAAATTGGTTTTACTTCCTCCCTCCGTCTCAGTAAAAAATGACTCACATTTGAATTGCAGATAGTATACTCGGTATTGCTGACATACTCCTAACCGTTGAGCTATATGAAGTTTAGAGCATCAATCATCCCATTAAAGACCTTTGCAGCTGGCTTTCGGTTTGGTTTGATTGTGCCTTCAATAGATTGCTTATCACCCCATTTGAACACTTGGCCATAGTCTAGGTTTACAGTGGCCTTGTACTAAGGTATTTAGCAGTGCCAACCAGCTGTATGTATTTGATGTCTTCTAGGTGGTTGATATCGATGCCCTCGACCTTGACCTGGTAATTCGCTAGGGCTGCGGTAAAAATCAGGGTTAGGGTTAAGAGTAGCCGTTTCATTTTAAGAATGGTAAGGTTGAGAATTTAGATTAATCAGAGGAAATAGGATATTAGTAACAATGATTCAAATATCAACTGATAAGAAAAAACTAGATATCAATTTGATTGATGCATACCTATCAAGAGAATCATATTGGGCAAAAGGACGAGGCTTAGAACTGTGGAGCTGTCAATAGGTAACTCCCTGTGTTTCGGACTTTATTTCAACAATCAACAGATTGGGTTTGCAAGGGTAGTTACTGACTATGCGGTGTTCGCTTGGATATTAGATGTATTTGTCCTTAAAGAATATAGAGGCAAGGGGTACGGGAAAATGCTGATAAATGAAATAATGACTCACCACAAGCTTCAAAACATTCATCGATGGGGACTTGGGACAGAAGATGCGCATGGACTTTATGAGCAATTCGGATTTAACAAATTGACTAAGCCTGATTCATTTATGGAAAAAACCAACAGTTAGGCACTCCTCCATTTTTAATGGACTAACTATAATTGCTATTACTATTGAAAGAAAACTGTTCACCAATCTCATTTTAATTGATTCTCATGAAACATATCAAAGCAAATAAAAATACTCTCATTCGATGGAAGGTGTATATTGATAGGGCCAAAATGTATGTTGGATATATACAGTTCTTTATGATATGTCTCGTTTTATTGGAAACCTATAGAGAAACCAACTTGGGTAGTTGGATCTTTGACAATCTAGTTGTATCTATTCCGCTCATCATACTGCTATTACTAGCAACCGCGCTTGTAGTTGGAAGACTTGATACGATTTGGGGTCTAAGGGAAGAAGAGCTTAGAAATTCTGCTGTTTCTAATCCAGTCACTAGAGACATACTCTCCAATCTTCAGGAGATCAATAATCAATTAAAAAAATTGAAAGAGTAATACCTACCTCCATGAAGTATATACTGATCATAACAGCCATTTGTTTGTTTTTCCAAACCAACCAATCCATAGCCCAGAAGTATTGTATTACTGAAAACAATTCGGAGAGTATCAAATGGTATGAAGAGAGAGAGGCTTATGATGCCTTAGGAGTATGGGTTTGCTTTGGTGGCTCAGAATATGATTATTACTTCCCTCCTGCTGAAATACCGGTAGTAGTATATGGATACAATACTAAAAATGAAGAGGACCTATTTCTAGGTAAAGTGAATAATGATGGATGTTGGGAGTTTAACGTAAAGCCCACCAAGATAAATGGGATAATCAAATGGATGCTTGTACCGCCTGAAGCTCCACAGAGCAACTGTGGGTCTTGATGGGAAAAACGCCATATTTAGAAGACAACATTGGTGTTTGGTAGAACAGACTTTATCCTTTCTTTTTCTGTTTCAGAGAAATTATTGCCACCAAGCTCTAGAACCTCTAAAAAGCCAAGCTTACTTATACTGTCTGGCAAAAACCTTTTCCCGTTATTCCTAAGCAGCAATACTTTCAAACTCCTAATTTCTGCCAATAAAACAATAGTTTTATCCAGTTGAAGGTTAGGGTTGTCATCCAAGCCCAACCCAACTAGGTTTAGGTTTGACATTTTAGGAGAAAGATTTGTCAAATTGTTGCTTTCCAAATTTAGAATAATCAGTGAAAGCATTGAAGACAGCACATCTGAGATTTGATCCAAATTGAGATTATGATTGTGGTCCAAATGAAGCTCTTCCAGCGCTCTCAGATCCTGCATTCCAGAAGGCAGTTCAGAGAGATTCAACCCAGTCAGATATAGAAAATCAAGCTTCGGGACCTTTCTAAGTTCAGTTACAGTTTCAGGAACATTCAATCCTGTGTTAAATGCAAAGTCAACCTCTCTTAACTTAGGAAACTCTAAGAGCACTTTCGGAATTGATTTAAAGTTGTTTTCCCTCAGGTTTATTACCTCGAGGTTTTTGAGATTCTTTAGACCGGGTGACAAAGAAGTTAGATTATTACCCTGTACACTGAGTAGTTCTAGTTGTTTGAGGTTCTCAACCTCTCTTGGCAAAGACTTTAAACCACAACCCTTGATGCGTAAAGATGTCACACTCGCAAACCTATCGCTGTTCTGTTTAAAACCGGCTATTTGATCACATTCCAGATTTAATTGCGAAAGGTCGTGGGGCATAGTTAATAATAGATCAGCTGATTGATCTTGGCCACGAATGGGTAAGCAAAAGGATATGGAAACCAGTACTAGAGTAAGTAATAACTGTTTCATCAGCTTTGTAGTTGTACAATAGAAGATAAACGAATCCCATCAGCTCTCGATGGCAAATCAGGCACCTAGATTTACCTCTCTTCCCGGGGTATCCAAAACTTGTACCGCGGATCCGATGATTCGGAGCTATAGGTCGGAATTTTTAGAACATCCCCCTTTTTTAAATAGCACTGATACACTTTACCAGTTATCCTGCTTTTCACCTGACTGGGACTTTCAATCTCACCAAGGTCAGTCAATACAAAATGGCCAGGATTAAGCCTATTCCAATCATCTATTCTAGGATCATTATACCAGGCATATGAGAATAAGGCAACTTCTGTCGGCTCGTATTCTACTACCATTGTGTTTGGAGGCAATGTGACATTTGTTTCTGACCTCATGCAACCCAAACAAAATATGATGATTAGAAATGCCATCTCTCGCATATTTATAATATACGGATATTCCCCAATATTAACTAAGTATCGTTGATAGGTGCTAAGCAAAAAACCCCATCATCTAGACGGGGTTTACTTTAAACGAATTTGAACCAGGCTAATGATTCTATCTTATCAAAGCGCGATAACCCCGGCCCCTGAAACTCAAGCTCATTATTTTCGAAACTTTATGTTTAGGTGTGGCATATAGTTCATGTCGGTTGGGTACAAGCTGCCTAGTTCACCACAATACTTGATAAATACGGTCGTTTACAATAAAAAATTGAGCCTATGAAAACCATCATCTTGTTAACAGGAATTGCAATTGTAGGCTACCTTCAGCTTGACCTGCAAGCATTCAGCCAGGAATATGAAAATCCTTATCACGAGATCAATGCCTATTTAGAAAAGATGGGTTTGTCTCTTGACAATAGTGAAAGTGCTAGCCTAACAGCAACAAAAGAAGAGATATTGGAAGGCCTTAAACCAATATATGAGAAATGGGGCTTACAGTTCGAATATTCCAAACCATATCCAAGTACAATGTTGGTTTGTCCACTTGAGAAGAAAGGAAATTGTAAGACCTGGTACTGGTAGATGTCTCGCCCCAGCAAATTGCTACGACCGCTAGAAATAGGCTCGTATAAGAAGCTACTAATTTCATTACAGTTATTCCATTCTTAATAAAAAGCCCCTACTCAAGTAAGATTATTTGGCATTCTACGCTTCATCGTTACTATTGAACCTCTAGTTTTGGAGTTGTGATTATGTTTGGATTTTGTAGAACAAGTTACTTCTGGCTCCTTCTATTTTTTATACCATTTCTGTTTTACAGTTGTGATTCGGGGTGTGAAAATGCTAAATGCCCAGTGATGTGCGTACCAGTCACTTTTAGCTTATTTGAAAATGGTCAAAATATACTAGTGGAAACTAGTGATTACTCTCCAGATGATTTCTACGTCGAATCAATACCAGCAGAACCGGATGCACCTCCCATGATAAAACTAGATGACGACAAATTCAACTTGGTCCTTTGCCATGGAGTAGAGTATAGACTATACCTAGGTGATTCGAGAGTGATTGACATTATGGCCGATCTAGTTATAACCCCAAACACATTGGATATATGCTGTGATTACTATGCTGCCAACACCGTGGTATTTGATGGCGTTGACTTGTGTTCTGATGTAGATAACTGCAGCCAATGGCTCAGTTTTGAATTGTATTAGAAAAGCAGAAAGTCAATTAATAATCACGTTCCTGCGAATCTCTTCCACCCTCTCCTGGTAAAGTCAGGTCTTAGATTTATACCGTCCTGAACGAGTCCTTTTCCTCCGGTCGCAAAGTTCATTTCACTAATGGCATGTACGAAGTCTGGTCTTCGTTAAATCCCAATGTTTACTATGATCTCGCCTCCTTCTGCCTCACCCTGACACGCCACCAATGATAAAAGATCACCACCATGTGCACAGCATCATCAGAGAGGGAAATAACATAAATTCCAACTAAAAACACAACCGAATAATCACGCGGTATATCAGGATAGTACATGACACTCTCCACCACAAATAATACTATTATAGTGGTATAATACCAGTTGTATACATACTAGTCGGAATATTATTACAAGCTAAAACTTTACCGGCTGGTTTCACTTAGACAAGCTCTTTTGAGAAAACTTAAATGAGCTAGGGTGAATAAGATACATGGTCTACCATGGTTTATCTTGAATTGGTGAAAATGCATGAATTATTATAAATAAAACTCTATGAGAAATTCGCTACTTAATTGTTTATTGAATTTACCCGGCATCAGAAAGGTCATGACCATCGCTTTCATGCTAGGAAGTTCTGTTATTGCGTATTCCGCTTCGGGTGAGTCGGAATTGAAGAATTCTGACTTATTTGAGAAGGAATTAATTGAGGGTACAGCAAACGTGAGTCTATCAGATGCTGACATTGAAGTTACCGGAACAGTGACCGATGGTGAGACTGGAGAGGCCTTGCCCGGTGTTAATGTTCTGATCACTGGGACTACACGAGGTACTGTTACTGATTTGGACGGTAGGTATACTATTAGCGCACCTGAAGATGGTACCTTAACCTTTAGTTTTATAGGTTATCAGACAACTACTATCGAGGTAAATGGAAGAAGCTCCATTAACCTCGCTATGCCGGTGGATACGGAGACCTTGGAAGAAGTTGTAGTAATAGGCTACGGTACCCAGGAAAAGAAATATGTGACGGGTACCGTTGCATCAGTTGGTGCTGAGGAAATAGCTAGAACACCTATAGCTACAGTTGATCAGGCACTGCAGGGTCGTGCTTCAGGTGTACAGGTAACACAATCACAAGGTGTGCCTGGTGCTCCGGTAACGGTTAGGATCAGGGGTGTAGGTACGTTTGGAAACTCAGACCCCTTATTCGTGGTCGATGGTATTCCGCTTGCCAACGATGGACCAGGATTTAGAACGGAGAACCCGTTAAATTCCATCAATCCTTCAGATATCGAATCCATCGAAGTGTTGAAGGATGCTTCCACAGCCGCTATTTATGGTGTAAGGGCAGCAAATGGGGTAGTATTAATTACTACCAAAAAGGGTACCAAAGGACGTCTTAAGGTTAATTTTGATATGTATGCGGGTATACAACAGTGGCATACCAAATATGACTGGTTAGATACACCCGGGTACCAGGGATTGGCAACAGAAATTGCCAATTCAGATCCGGATGCCGTATTACCTTTTGATTTGGAGCCAGGTAGTGAATGG
>JANQPK010000275.1 GCA_028289505.1 Cyclobacteriaceae bacterium | reverse complement strand
CGCGGGCATCAAAAATGACTTGAGGGTCAATTTTTTCAACTTTCGCTTGCCCATTTTCCTTGGTCTGCTCTTCTCTGTTCAGTCGAAGGATGGCTAACTCAGATTTGTCATCTGGATAATCGATAATAACGTGCATCAGGAAACGGTCCATCTGTGCTTCAGGTAATGGATAGGTGCCTTCCTGTTCAACAGGGTTTTGGGTAGCCATAACCATAAATAGGGGATCCATGGGGTAGGTTTTACCTGAAACTGTTACTTGACGTTCTTCCATGGCCTCCAATAAAGCAGACTGTACCTTGGCTGGAGCTCGATTTATCTCATCCGCCAGGATCAAATTGCTGAAGATGGGCCCTGGTTGAAATAGAAACTTTTCTTCCAGCTCAGGTTGATAGATTTCTGTGCCGGTGACATCTGAAGGAAGTAGATCCGGAGTAAACTGGATGCGTGAAAGCCCGCAGTTGAGTTCATGTGCCAGGCTTTTTATGGCCCTGGTTTTAGCAAGTCCAGGAAGACCTTCCAACAGCATATTGCCATTTGACAGCAACACAATTAGCATGCTTTCTATCAGATCATCTTGCCCAATAATCGATTGGGACATGCGGGACTTGAGTTCGGTGACGGATTGGTGAGCAGTCATAGGTATTAGATTATGGTTAGTATCCAGGCAGTCCCCGGCTACTAATAAAAATCAACATATCGGGGGCTGCCTAGAATCTAGGAGCTTTACTGACTACCGGGATGTGAAGTCATGCTTTGCACCACGTTATCGATGGAAAGCGATGAGCCCATCACCGGTGGGTAGTCCTTGAATGTGGCCAGGAAATTTGCGGCATATTCTTGTGCTGGTACAAACAACCACATATTATCACCATACCATCTGGTATAAAGTGCGCTTTGCCAGGAAACCTCATAAGGGTCGGCTCTTAGGTTGATTACCAATGGCCAGCTGGGAGATTTGCGGTAAGCTTCTGCAATAGATCCTTCCATGTAGGTAAAATGAAGCTTCCAGTTATTATACCTGATGGCATTGAGATTACCGCCTGCATCGAAGTAAAAGATCTCTTTTCTGGGCGCCTCATTAACTTCGCCTTTGAAGAATGGCATTAGGTTATATCCATCCAGATGGCAGTTGAAGGTTTTACCGTTGGCTTTATAACCGTTAAGCAACTTTTGTTTCACATTGGATTCACCAGCGGCTGCTACCAATGTAGGCATCATATCCTCGTGTGAGAAGATATCGTTGTAAATGGTGCCTGGTTTGATCACACCAGGCCAGCGGATGGCACAAGGAACCCGGAAGCCACCTTCCCAAGTAGTACCTTTTTCACCTGCGAAAGGAGTAGTTCCACCATCAGGCCAGGTAAACTTTTCCGCACCGTTATCGGTGGAATACATGATAATAGTATTATCGATAACCCCTAATTCTTCAAGTTTGGCTAGAACCCGCCCAATGGCTTTATCGTGTTCCACCATACCATCAGGGTATAATCCGATTCCAGTGACCCCAACACTTTCTTCTTTCAGGTGGGTCCAAACATGCATCCGAGTAGCACTAAGCCATACGAAAAATGGTTTACCATCAGCGTGAGCCCTCTCAATAAAGTCAATGGCGGCATCGGTAAACTCCTCATCGGCGGTTTCCATGCGTTTTCTGGTCAATGGTCCGGTGTCTTCAATTTTGCCATCAGCGTAGGAGTGAATCACCCCCCGAGGACCATACTTTTCGTGAAACTCCGCTTGTTGAGGGTAGTAGTAGGTTTCAGGTTCCTCCTCCGCGTTCAGGTGATAGAGGTTCCCAAAGAATTCATCAAATCCGTGATTAGTAGGGAGGTGTTCATCTCGGTCACCTAAGTGGTTTTTGCCAAATTGCCCTGAGACATAACCGTGCGGTTTCAACAGCTCGGCTATGGTAGGTTGGTTATCCTGAATACCTTGTTTGGCACCAGGCATTCCTATGGTGAGTAAACCGGTACGGAAGGGATGCTGTCCAAGAATAAAGGCAGCTCTCCCGGCAGTACAGGATTGTTGAGCATACCAATCGGTAAATAAGGCGCCTTCCTTGGCAATACGGTCTATGTTGGGAGTTCGATATCCCATCATGCCGTGATTGTAAGCACTGACATTGGCCCAGCCAATGTCATCGCCCCAAATCACCAGAATATTGGGTTTATCCTGGGCGAGTACTTCAGATATCAGTAGTACTGAAAAACAGATAGCAAATAGTGATTTCATAATTTAATATTACGGGTTAGTTGTAGTGTTTAAATTGTGGTAGTCACCTAATTGTTTAATCAAAGGTGACATTCTTAATGTTATATAACTTCTAATTACTTTCCTAAATTAAATAGGTTCTTCTGGCTACCGGCTACTCACTAGGAATTGGCCTACTCCTAAGCCATTCCACTGTCTGTTGTAAAGCCAGAGGAATTGAATGCTGGGGTATTCCAAGCTCAGAACGAGCTTTTTGGCAATCGAAATGCATGTTTGAGCCAGCCAGCCTAACTCCCTCCACTGAGGCAGCAGGGATTCGGCCACTGAGTCTGGCCGAAAGCTCCATGGCCTTTGCTGCGATTAGTGCACTGGTGTAATTGACTTTTCGCCTGGGCATCTTTTTAGCGGTGACTTGTTCTAATAGATTTAAGAGCTCACTCAGTTTATAATTATCCTGGCCCAGGATGTAGCGCTCACCCACACCCCCAACTTCAGCTGCAGCCATGTGACCTGCGGCAATGGCATCAACCGGGATAAGGTTGAGTGTGCACTCCAAGTAGGCAGGATTCTTCCCTAGAAGAAAGTCCCGGATCATGCGTGTAGGGGGAGTTAGATTGTCATCTCCTGCACCTATTGGAACCGTGGGGTAAACCACGATAGCTGGAAATCCCTGATCAATGGACTCCATGACCTTAAGCTCCGCCTGCAGTTTGGATTTGCTATATGGACCAGGAAGGTCGTCAGGATGCGGTAGTGGTTGGCTTTCATCAATGGCGGTAGAACTTCGATTACGCCAGCCTCGTAGCACAGTCTCGCTAGAGGTATAAATGAATCGTTGTACCCCTGCACGCTGGGACATCTCCAGCATATTTACTGTGCCCCCCACATTAACTTGTTGGAAGTGGGCGGGGTTTGCCGACCATAGGTGTGGAATGG
>JANQPK010000254.1 GCA_028289505.1 Cyclobacteriaceae bacterium | reverse complement strand
GCTGGCACCAATCTCTTGTCCACTTTATCCGGCGAGAAAGTATTCCTCCCTTCAGCTTGTGGGGGTGGGGGTACATGTGCCATGTGCAAGTGTGTGATCGACGAGGGGGGGGGAGAAGTATTGCCCACAGAAGTAGGTCATCTCAGCAGAACCGAACAAAAAGAAAATGTGAGGCTGGCCTGTCAGGTGAAGGTGAAGCAAGACATGAGTATCCGCATTCCTGAAGAAATTTTTGGAATCAAAAAGTGGGAATGCGAGGTAGTCTCCAATTATAATGTATCCACCTTTATCAAGGAGTTTGTGGTGAAGCTACCTCCCGGAGAAACCCTGAATTTTGAATCTGGGGGATACATTCAAATTGATGTACCTGAGATTGAAGTCCCATTCAAGAATATTGATATCTCCCCCAAACCGGAGCTTAATCACCCAGATGATGTGTTTAAGTCGGATTGGGATCAGTTCAATATGTGGGATTTGAATATGAAGAATGACGAGGAGATTTTCAGGGCTTATTCCATGGCCAATCATCCAGCCGAGGGAGACATCATCATGTTGAATATTCGAATTGCCACTCCACCCTGGGATCGAGATGCCAATAGATTTATGACTGTAAATCCCGGTATCTGTAGTTCCTATGTGTTTTCCAGGAAGCCCGGTGATAAGGTCACTATTTCCGGTCCATATGGTGAGTTCTTCATCAACGAGACCCCACGAGAAATGATCTACATAGGAGGTGGAGCTGGAATGGCACCTTTGCGTTCACATATTTTCCATCTTTTCCACACGGAAAAATCTAAAAGAAAAGTTTCCTACTGGTATGGAGGTCGTTCACGAAAAGAACTATTTTATACAAACCATTTCAGGAAGATCGAGAAGGAATTTCCAAACTTTAAATTCCACATTGCACTCTCTGAACCATTACCAGATGACAATTGGCAGGTAAAGCAATCCTTGGACGATGAGCAGGGCGACGGTTATTTGGGATTCATACACCAAGCCCTTTTCGACAACTACTTGGGTCAACATCCTGAACCGGAAGAGGTAGAATATTACTTATGCGGACCTCCGTTGATGAATGCAGCTGTTTTAAAAATGCTGGATGATCTCGGTATCCCGGATGAAAACATCCGCTTCGACGACTTCGGAGGCTAAAACGATTTCATGGACCTGAAAATATTTTTTTCCGCGATTGATGAGACTATAGTTCAATCAATCGACGATGTGAATGCATTTTATCATTCAGTACGGGTCAATACCCACGAAATGCCGGACTATAAACAAGCGGATATCGCCATTATAGGACTGGAGGAAGAAAGAGGGAGTCTGAATAACCAAGGAGCTGCCTCGGCTGCTGACGAAATACGTGGTAAACTATACCGGCTTAAATCTGGCATGTATTCATACCGGATTGTGGATCTGGGAAATTTGCGCAACGGAGTAACCTTAGACGAAACTCAGCTTCGAATCAAAGAAGTTTGTAGTATCCTGCTTCGACACAATGTGTTGCCTATTTTAGTCGGTGGCACCCACGATCTGGATTATGGTCAGTTCATGGCCTATGAGGATCTGGAAAAACTGATCAGTATCCTCAATGTAGATGCCTTCCTGGATCTTGAGGAATCCGATCGTTTAGGAGCATCCAGGCAACACATCCATAAGATGCTACTTTATGAACCAAACTACCTGTTTAATTACAACCAGCTGGGTCATCAAAGCTATTTGATAGATCCAGTAGCAATCAATTTATTGGAGAAACTCTATTTTGATGTATACCGTCTGGGATTGTTACGGGAAAACATTCACGAAATGGAGCCGGTGATCCGTAACGCAGATATGATGACATTTGATATCACAGCCATCAAAGCCAGTGATGCACCGGGCAATGCCAATGCCCAGCCCTTCGGACTGTCCGGAGAAGAAGCCTGCCAGGTTTGCTGGTATGCCGGTATGAATGAAAAACTTAGCTCGGCAGGATTTTTCGAATATAATCCAGAGTACGACGATGACCATCAATCCACTGCCAGGGTAGTGGCTACCATGGTTTGGTATTTCATCGAAGGATTTTACAACCGAAAGAAAGAGCAGGATTTTAAGAGTAATGACTACCTGAAATATGTGGTTAGCCTTGATAACGAACCCAGCACCATAGTGTTTTATAAAAGTAAGCTAAGTGAAAAATGGTGGATGGAGGTAAATTATCCGCAAGGTAAGGAGAAATATGCTCGAAACTGTATTGTCCCCTGTAGCTATTCAGATTATCAATCGGCAAATGAGGGAGAACTGCCAGAACGGTGGATTAGTACGCACGCCAAACTCATTTGATTAAACGGTAATTACCAGATTTATTTTTATATTCCTTCATCAACAGCATTTAACCCAATTTGTTATGGAGGAAGTTTCAACCCAAGCGAGTCTTGCTGATCGCTTTATTGGTGGATTAATCGACTGGTTAGTAGTTATTGCCATTTCCTATCTACTTCAAGGATTGCTTGGCTGGCAGTTCACTTATTTGATTTCGGCAGCCTACATTTTAGTGAGGGACGCACTTCCCTTCCTGGAGGGACAAAGTATTGGGAAGAAGGTGATGAAAACCAGAAGTGTGCTGGAGGATTCCGGCATTCCCACTACTAACGATTATAGAACATCGATTTTACGCAATGTGCTGCTTTTCATTCCCATAGTAAGCCTAGTGGATGCCCTATTCATATTTGGCAATGAAAGAAAACGTTTGGGCGACAAACTGGCCAAGACAATTGTGATCTACGACAAGTAGTCTAGAGCACCCTGGTGACGCCGGGCATTGGTATGGGATAGTTGCCGGTTTCGTCCGGCATATCCGGCATTTCTGCCTCCCAAGTGAGCTGTGAGGGCAAGATACTTCGTTTTGACTTCAGTACATCCTCTAAGCTTAAGATCTGACCAGAATGCATAGCCATTCTTCCCATTATAGTGGTCAAGGTACTGTTAGCCCCCCATTCCGTATCGTTACGGTGTTTGCCATTTATGATGCAGTCAAAGAAAACGTCATGCTCTACCTGGTAAGGGTTGGGGTCCTTTCGGTCATCATGTCTCCAAACCACATTTTTTTGGTTATCATAGATTTTTGATTTCTCGTCGGCTGATCCTGAAGTGCATTTAATATCCCATCCTATTCTACGCCAGCAATTGTTAATATTTAAACTCTGTACGTTCATTTTTACCCCATTGGCATACTCGAACTCCACAAAGTGGTGGTCGTAAGTATTGCCCTGATCCGGGCCTGAAAAAACCTGCCGACCTCCAATCCCTTTGGCCATCACTGGGAAGTCATCCATTAGCCAGTTCATGGCATCAATGGGATGTATTGACTGTCCGGCCAGTTGACCTCCCCACAACCAGGTAAAATAGCGCCAATTCCTCATTTGATATTCCATCTCCGTCTGTCCCGGTTTACGCGCATGTATCACTGGAGCACCCACACAATAATAGACTGCTATCGAGCTGATATCGCCCACCAACCCACTACGGACCTTTTCAACTAATTGCTGGTAGGCGTATTTATACCGGTTTTGAAGGCCTACCACCACCGTCAGTTTTTTTTGGTCAGCCAACTTTGAAACTTCCATGATCTTATGGTACCCCGGAACATCAACTGCTAAGGGCTTTTCCATAAATACATGCTTATCAGCCTGCACTGCAGCCTCAAAATGCATGGGTCTGAAAGGTGGAGGAGTAATTAAAAGCACTGCATCAGAAAGCTCAATCACCTTTTTATAGGAATCAAAACCGACAAATTTGTTTTCTTCAGGTACATCTACCTGTTCGCTATCCACATTATCCAGGATGGCCAGGTAGGATTTATCCAGCCTGTCCCTGAAGGTATCACCCATGGCGACCAGCTTGACAGACTTACTGGCCTTTAATGCTTGGACTGCTGCCCCCGCGCCTCGGTTTCCACAACCAACAAGTCCCACTCTGATCTGATCATTGCCGCTTACATAAGCACTAAGATCAACCGGAAGCGACGGCAGTACAGTGCTTCCTGCAATAGCCGCGGATCCCTTCTTTATAAATGCTCTTCTACCTGATTTTACCTCTTTCATGATTCGAATATTTATTTTCCATACTATCTAAGTCGATGCTATTGCCAAAACCTGACTCCAAACCCTAGATACATTTTGATAGCAAATCTTGGCTATATCTTGCTCCGAATATCCTCTTTTTAGCAACTCCTCGATCAAGTTGGGATATTGTGAAACGTCTTTCAAACCTACAGGAAGACTATCCCCCAATCCATCAAAGTCAGACCCCAATCCCACATAATCAATCCCTGCAACTCGTACCACATGATCAATGTGGTCTGCCACCCTGGATACACTAGCATATATATAATGCTGACGGTAATACTGCTGCCGGTATTGGTCTATTTCACTTTGGGAAAGTGCTGCTTGTTCCGACTCCCACTTTTCCAAATGGGCGGTAATTTCTTCTTGACTTCCAGCTGAGCTACTATCCAGGAAAGTAGACCCGAAGTTTATCTGTATTACACCACTTTTTTGAGCTAAGGTTTGGATCATATCATCAGACATGTTTCGTTCCCATCCCGGCGTGAAGTGACGACAGCTACTATGAGAAGCTATAACTGGAGCTTTAGTTATTTGCATAATCTGATAAAACGCATTATCCGTTACATGCGAAACGTCTATCATCACTCCCACCCGGTTCATTTCTTTTATTACCTGTGCCCCAAAATCACTTAACCCATTCCAGGTCCGTGTGGTGTCATATGAAGAATCGCATATCTGGTTGTCCTTGGCATGGGTCAAGGTAATGTAGCTGATTCCCCGTTGACGGAAGTATTGTACATTCTGCAAATCATCTTCCAATGGGGCACCATTCTCTAGTCCCATGGGTAATGCCAACAGGCCTTGTTCAATAGCAGATTCCACTTCAACGGGATTCCTGACCATTACAAACTTATCCTGATGCTTATCGACAATATCTTCCACGATTCTTATCAAGGAATTGGCAAATTCTTTGGCACCACCGGATTCCTGGTAAGATGCCGGTACGTAGATTGACATAAAAGGAGCATCCAACCCACCTTTTTTGGCCCTTACATAGTCAAAGTCTCCTCTTTCCGTTTGCTGGCTGACATCTTCCATATTTTTACTAAGCCGAAATGGAAGATCAATATGACCGTCAGTAATGATAAGTCCATGCGCAAGTTCCTGTGCTCGATCCGCCAAAGAGGTTGAATTCATGTTAGATGTTAAACCAATACTGCATATTACAAACATTAGATGCTGATTACAATTTATTAAATTATATGAATATGAGCATGGGGCATGGAGCATAGAGCCCCCCTGCCGGACGCGCTGGCGTGGAGCGCGGTAAGATACCAGTAGGCGCATACTGTCCACGGATATGGAGTAAAGCTATTTTTTGATTACATTACTGCATCATATTGGACACTGAATTACCATACTTTACCCCAGCCCAACTGGCCTTGAGAAACGGTCAGGATCGTGCAGAAGTTTGGGTCTCTTACAAAGGTTATATCTATAATGTATCTGGATCTAGGCTTTGGAGAAATGGTAAACACTACGAACATTGGGCGGGTCAGGATCTTACCCATGAGCTTCCTGATGCTCCCCATACTGAAGCAGTATTTGACAAATTCAAAATCATCGGGAAACTACTAACCGCATGATTCTAATAGCTGATAGCGGATCCACGAAAACGGATTGGCGGACCATCGATGATAAGGGAAACATCGAACAGGCAAAATGTGCTGGCATTAACCCCTTCTATCAATCCGCTGAGGAAATTCTCAAAGAACTAAAAGACAACCTGCTTCCACAGCTGCCAGTTAAAACCATGGAAGCAATTTACTTTTATGGTGCCGGATGCAATAAAGCGTCCAAGAATCTTATGGTAGAAAATGCTTTAAAATCAATCTTTGGTAAGGTAACCATAAGTGTGAACTCAGATCTATTGGCCGCAGCCAGAGGACTGTGTAATCAGGATCCCGGCATTGCCTGCATTCTGGGTACCGGCTCCAACTCATGCTATTTTAATGGCGCTGAAATTACCCACCATATTCCACCCTGGGGTACCTGGTTGGGCGATGAAGGCAGCGGCTCAAGGTTGGGGCGAGAGTTGGTAATTCTGTACTTGAACCAGGAATTACCAGAACATTTATATAAAGCATTTGAAAAAAGATATCCGGATCTCAGGGAAACGGTGTTGGATCATGTTTACAGGAAGCCTTATCCAAATCGTTACCTTGGTCAGTTCAGTAGATTCCTTTTTCATCATTTGAAAGACCCTTTTGTCTTCGACTTTGTGTATCGGAATTTTCAGAAATTCTTGGAGCGCAAGGTTTTGAAATACCCTGATGCCATGCTGGTACCAGTTCATTTTTCCGGGTCAGTGGGGTTTTATTTTAATACCATACTACGCAAAACAGCTAAGGATTTAGGTTTAAAACCAGGGAAAATTGTGGAATCTCCAATAGCAGGTCTCACACTCTATCATGGCGGCCAGAACACGCTGTAAAAAGTTAATTATTGGCTAACTTCGTGAACGAGGCTTTTTTTTATGTCAATCACTGAGTCACCATCAAATTTTAATCACCTTGAGCACATGCCGTTGGGTGAATTATTAGCCAATATCAATCGTGAAGATCACAAGGTACCTGAGGTGATCTCGCAATTACTACCAGCAATAGAAACCTTGGTTGAGCAAATTGTACCGAGAATGAAGCAAGGGGGGCGCTTATTCTATATCGGAGCAGGGACCAGTGGCCGTCTGGGAATCGTAGACGCCTCGGAATGCCCACCGACCTTTGGGGTCTCACCCGATCTGGTTATTGGAATCATGGCGGGTGGGGACCAAGCCATCCGAAAGGCAGTAGAATTCGCTGAGGATGATCCGGATCAAGCCTGGAAAGACCTGCAGCAGTATGAGATTAATACCTCGGATACAGTGATTGGGATTGCTGCCTCCGGCCGCACTCCGTATGTAGTAGGTGGAGTAAAAACTGCCAGAGAAAACGGCATGCTCACTGGCGCTATCACTTGTAACCATGGGTCAGCACTTGGTGAGGCCGCAGAGTATCCGATTGAAGCGGTGGTAGGCCCTGAATTTGTAACCGGTAGTACCCGCATGAAATCTGGAACTGCTCAAAAGCTAATACTTAATATGATCTCCACCTCGGTGATGATACAACTGGGCAGGGTCAAGGGTAACAAAATGGTCGATATGCAATTGAGTAATACTAAATTGGTAAAAAGGGGCCAAAAAATGTTAATGGATGAGCTCGATATAAGCAAGGATGAAGCTACCCAACTATTAGAGCAACACGGTTCCGTAAGGGCTGCTATGAAAGCCAAAGGATATGCATGAGATTGAACCTTTTTATCGCTGGGATCCCCTTTACCAATCCAATCACGACCCCAAATCACCCTTTTATGGAAAAGAGTACAACTACGACCTGTATACTGAAAATATATACGGTTATTATATAGCTCCAGGGTGGGATTTTTTTGGCTCTGAAACCCTCTACTTAAAAATCCTTTATGTTGACTACCATCTGGGATTTGGAATTATAGAGCTGATCGGAGAGTGGAATGACGCCATCAATAATGACATTATGCACTTTAAGCGCAACGTATTGGAAGTTATGATGAGGCAAGGGGTGCACAAATTTATTCTGATGGGTGAGAATGTACTCAATTTCCACGGATCAGATGATTGCTACTATGAGGAATGGTATGAAGAAACGGATGAGGAAAATGGTTGGATAGCCGCCATAAACTTCAGGGACTTTGTGATGGATGAATGGCGTAAATACAATATTGATTCGTACATCAACTTTGGTGGAACTTTGCAATTAAGTAAATGGAGGGTATTGGAACCGGCTATCTTCTTCGAAATGGTAAGAAGACTTATTGAGCGTAGGCTGGCTCCACCGATTTCTGGTCTCTGATTTAATTCTTAATTTTTTATTGGTTCAACCAAGGCCATTTTGTGGATCAGCCATTTGCGATGGTTTGCTGAATCGATGCAAGCAACTCTGGTGCGCCGGACTTTAACTTTTTGGTATTTTCTCGACTTAAACCAAAACTCTGCTCCCTCAGGGATTTCTTCCAGTGTCACTCCGTCAGATGGAGGGTCATATCTTCTTAGGGCTCGAGTCAAATCAGGATGTGAACCACTAGCTGCTTTTGGTGCTATCAGGTATGATTCAAGCGCCCATAATACATCCTCTGGAAATACCTCATTGGTCATAACTGGGGTAAGCAATATTCTCATTTGCTGCTGCCAGCGGTAACCATGTGGTTTGGTATTTATACCGTGTTTTATATTGGTACAGTAATGGGCCACCTCATGCAGGTAAACTACCAGAAATGCATAGGGGTTAAGGTCTTGGTTTACCGTAATCTGATGTGATTGGCTTTTGGGACGATATCGATAGTCTCCCAATTTTGTTTTCCTGGGGGTAGAAATTTTGAGTTGAAATCCATGCTTCGCCCACAATTGGTAACAATAGAAACTAGCAGCATCTGGAAAGTACGATTTTAGTGGCCAAGTTTCGAATGTCATACTTCCGAGCGCATAAAAAAGCCACGCCGTCTGGCGTGGCTTTCTTTCAATACATTTATA
>JANQPK010000241.1 GCA_028289505.1 Cyclobacteriaceae bacterium | reverse complement strand
CCTTGCCAACCGCAATTGGAGGTCTTGCTCCTCAACCTATTATTGCTGTTCCCACCAGTATTGGAACCGGAGTGGCCAGTGATGGTACGGTTGCACTGCATTCTATGCTCAGCAGTTGTGCCAACGGGATCAGCGTAGTGAACATCGACAATGGCTACGGAGCAGCCATGGCAGCTTTTAGAATTTTGAACTCAGTAAATAATGGATAAATGGCGGTCTTGAAGTTAGAGACTTTTGCAGGAATAAGTGGGGATATGTTTTTGGGAGCATTGACAGCATTGGCGGATGCTTATGAGGAAATTGTGGACTTGCCAAAAAGATTAGGCCTAGAGGCGGAAGTGGCAGTTCAAATACAGCAGGTCAATAAGAATGGCATTGCTTGCAAACATGTGAATATAGTTGAAACTGAAAAAGCTGGTCACGCTCACCGACACCTTTCTACCATCAATAAAATAATCGATGAATCTGGATTGTCTGTTAAGGTAAAGGATATTGCCAAATCTATTTTTTTGATCTTGGGGGAAGCAGAGGCAGAAGTGCATGGTATGCATATCGAAAAAGTGCATTTTCACGAGGTAGGTGCACTGGACTCTATAATGGACATTGTGGGAGCAGCCTACTTAATTGATCGCCTGGAGATTGATAAAACCTATTGCAGCTCTATCAACACAGGTTATGGCTTTGCCAATACTGCCCACGGAAAACTACCGGTGCCCTGTCCGGCTACCCAGAAATTACTGATTGGACTTCCAACCTATCGGGGAGAAATTGAATCCGAAATGACTACACCCACTGGAGCAGCCATTCTAAAGTATCTAAAACCTTCCTTCAACATCCCTACCCTGACCGAGTTAAAGATAGGATATGGTCCAGGGGAAAAGAGTTTTGACATTCCCAATACCTTAAGAGCTTCCTTGTGCGAAGAAGGAACCGATGAAAACCAAATGATGGTCATCCAAACCAATATAGATGATATGACCGGAGAATACCTGGGACAGGAATTTCAGACTGCACTAGTAGAGAAAGGTGCCACGGATTTTTACTTCGAACAGGTAATTATGAAGAAGGGACGCCCTGGAATTATACTTAACGTATTTTGTCCGCCTGAAGAATTCGAGGAGATTTCCGACTTTATCTTAGAAAATACCACCACTATTGGTCTGAGATATTATACTGTTTCCAGAAAGAAGTTGGAGCGAACCTTTAATAAAGTAACACTGGAAAACGGTCTGATCCAGGTTAAAAAATCAACAACGCCATCGGGTAAAAGCAAGTACAAACCGGAAAGTAGCGACGTTTTTAAAGTAGCCCAGCAAACCGGTAGACCACCTTTGGATATTGAATTTGAATCTAAAACTGTTATCGAAAATGAAAAAAATTAAGCATTACCTTGTATTGTCATTCCTTGTATTCACCCCAGCTTTGCTTTTGGCACATCCAGGGCATGAACATCACGGAACTGGCCTGGAGTTATTCATTCATTTCCTACTCACTGCCATACTGGCATTAGGACTTGGCGTGGGACTATTCCGATTGGCCCAATTTGTACTCAGGAGAAAAAATTCAGTTACTGACAATCAGATTCAGCCATGAAAACCAGGCGTTCTATCCTGAAATCTCTGGCGGCAATAACTGCTGGATTGATGGTTCCTTCAAAAGGTATAGGTGGCAATCTATTTGCACCGAGGGACCGGTTTGGAGAATTATTGCCTTTAAGGTTGTTGGGAAAGACCGGCGAAAAAGTGACTATGCTCGGCCTTGGGGGTGCCCATATCGCGCGTTGCGATGAAAAGACTGCAGAAGCGCAAATTGAATGTGCTATAGAGGGGGGTATCAGGTTTTTTGACAATGCTCATATGTATGGAAGTGGCTTAGCCGAAAAGAGATTTGGTAAATTCCTAACGCCAAAATATCGTGATGTTTCCTTTATCATGACCAAGAGCACCGCTACCACTGGAAAGCGAGCCTTGACAGAATTGGAAGAATCTCTGAGCAGAATGAAGCTTGATTATGTGGATTTATGGCAAATACACAGTGTCAGTAGTCGCAGAGATGTTGATGCCAGAATTGAACAGGAGGTATTGGAGGTATTCTTAAAAGCTAAAGAGTCGGGTAAAGCCAGATATATCGGTTTTACTGGACACACTGACTTCAATGCCCATCAACAGATGCTAAAGCGGACCGATCTTCTGGAAACCTGTCAAATGCCCATCAATTGTTTTGATCCTAACTACAAAAGCTTTGTCAATAATGTACTCCCAACCTTGGTGGAAAAGCAGATAGGAGTTCTTGCTATGAAAACGCTTTCGAATGGAGGTTTCTTTGGGGGCACCAGACACTTTGAAGGAGGTAGTAATCCTAAGCTTGTCCCCAATGTGGTAAGTGTACGTGAGGCCATACACTTTGTTTGGTCACTCCCAGTGACTACTTTGATAACCGGCGCCAATGATGTGCCTATGTTACAGGAAAAAATAGACCTGGCCAGATCTTTCAAAAAAATGGACGATAAGTCACGCATGGAATTGGTGGAAAGAGTGGGTAATGCGGATTATGATGGAGCAAAGGTTGAATTCTACAAAGCCTGAGAATCCTTAATAACAGCCTAAACTACGGCCTATGAAAAATGAAATAACCCGAAGAGAATTTGTTAAAGGAAGCGTCGCAGCCTCAGTGACCATTGCAGGAGCTGGCAGCTTACTGAGCTCATGCAGCCCCCAAAGCTCCAATCCGCATAATTTAGCTATGACCACTTTGGGAGCTACTGGGGTCAAGATCCCGCGTATCGCATTGGGTCTAGGGAGCAGATGGTGTGCTATTGATGACGAAGACCAGGCCTTGGATATTTTGACCCATGCTTTGGATAATGGATTGTATTATTGGGATACTGCAAGTTCCTATGAAAACAAAAAGAACGGTGCAATCAGTGAGGAAAGAATCGGCAAAATCCTAAAGCATCGAAGAAAAGAGGTTTTTATCAGTACCAAGATTCATTCCCGGGATCCCGATGAAGCGATGCAGCAGATAGAGAGAAGTTTAAAAAGGTTGCAGGTGGACCAATTGGATATGTTAAAGGTTCATAACTGTACCTCAGAAGACTTACAAAAGATAGAGGCTAAGGGAGGACCACTGGAAATTGTTCATCGAATGAGAGAAGAAGGAGTGACTCGATTTATTGGTTTCAGCGGCCATACTGAGGCCACTGCCTTGAAACATCTTGCGGTTAATTACGATTTCGATAATATGTTAATGGCCCTAAATCATTGGTCTGCCGAAAAAGGATTCAAAAGACAGGAAGAGGCTATGCCTGCGGCAGACAAAAAAGGTATGGGGGTAATGCTAATGAAAGTGGTTCGACCTAAAGAAAATGATACTTCCCTAGAGCCTGAAGAGTTGATCCGATATGCACTGTCTCTAAAGGAAACTGACGGGGTTGTTTTGGGTACCGATAGTAAAGAAGTGGTAGATTCAAATGTTGGTATTCTAAAAAACTTCGAAACCATGTCGCAGGCCCATATGGATAGAATTACCGCTAGACTCGCACCATTTTATCGTCATGAGAATATCCCATGGATGAATCCCAGCTATAAGGACGGTCATTGGGCTTAACCTTTAGTTCAAAAAATAAGGGAATAGCCCGGGCTATTCCCTTTCATAAAGGTCAAGATTGTCAACAGCTTACAGCTTCTTAACCTTAAAATTGAAGTCATCTTCAAGCTCTATCCTTCCATCGTTTAGTGAAGTAATATCCCAATCTTCATCCAGCTCCTCAAAGGTTCTGCTGATCCAAAATCCACTTCCAGCTCTCCATCATCATCAATGGACTACGCGCCCTCAAACGTACTTCCATTGGTCGCCACCACTGTTCCATCTGGATTAGAAGTAAGGGTGTAACCATCGAATTCATCAGTTAGATTTTCTCCGTCATCAATGAGGGATGCGATAACTCATAGTCCGGCGGTTAACTTGGCTGCCAATTAAT
>JANQPK010000227.1 GCA_028289505.1 Cyclobacteriaceae bacterium | reverse complement strand
TCAAAATAGGCCGAGTTGTAGATCCCGGGAGTCAGCAATACTACTGAGGGATTCTGTTTATGGCTCATGCTTTGTAGCATGTTTAACAGCATGCCAGGGTAGCCACTCACAGGCCTGACTCCGATTCCTGCAAATAGCTCAGGGAAAGCCTGCTTAATGATCTCCCGATTTTCGAGTAGATACGATACACCGGACGGACACCTTAAATTGTCTTCCAGAACATAAAATTTTCCATCCTGGTCTCGTACGATATCACTACCAGTAATATGGCACCAAACTCGTTTGGGTGGATTGAGATTCTTGCATTCTGGCAAATACCCTGTACTCGAAGTGATAATGTCCTCAGGGATGATTTGGTCTTTTATGATATTCCGGTCATGGTAGAGGTCGTCAATGAAAAGATTTAGCGCCTCAATTCTCTGCTTTAGTCCGGTTTCTATAATGGTCCACTCTTTATGCTCGATGATCCGCGGAAAAAGGTCTAGTGGCAGAATTTTTTCAATCCCCTTATTGTCATGATAAACATTGAAGGTCATACCCATGGACATCTGGGCTTGATAAGTCGAATGCTGTAATTGGCTGAGCTTTTTTAGACTGGCTTGTTTAAGCTTTCCCTGAAAATCCAAGTATGCTTTTCTGCAGCCACCAGATGTATCAAACATCTCGTCGAAATGCTTTCCACACTTATATTTGTCAAATAGCAAATCAATAAAATTGAAGAAGACTACCTTATTTTAACTAAAATAGCAAAATATTGCATTCTTTAGTAAGAATCATTTAAGAATTACCGCAAATAAATGCACAGATGGAATTATAAGGAAACGCCTCTTTTCCAGGGTATAAAGTCTTCTTGATCCAGGGCAACTGCTTTGGGAATGACCTTTCCGCTGGCTACTTCAATAATAAAATGCAGCAGCTCGTCACCCATTTCGGCAATGGATTTCTTTCCGTCGATGATTGGTCCGGTGTCAAAATCAATGATATCACCCATTCTACTAGCCAGCTTAGTGTTGGAAGAAACCTTTATTACCGGAGCAATGGGATTTCCAGTTGGGGTTCCCAGTCCGGTGGTAAAGAGGATTATATTAGCACCAGATCCGGCCAAGCCAGTAGTAGACTCCACGTCGTTACCAGGAGTACACAAAAGATTTAGACCATCTTTGTAAGCATATTCGGTGTAATCAAGCACGTCTGCTACGGGTGAAGTGCCACCCTTTTTGGCCGCACCTGCCGATTTAATCGCATCAGTAATCAAACCATCCTTAATGTTGCCTGGGGAGGGATTCATGTCAAAACCGGAGCCTACATTTTCTGCTGATTTTTGATAGGCACTCATTAGGGTGCTGAACTTCTTGGCTTTTTCAGGGTCTTTAATCCTATCGATTAGTTCCTGCTCAACTCCACAGAGTTCAGGGAACTCTGATAGTATGGTTTTACCTCCCAATGCCGAAATTAAATCGGAGACTCTACCCAAAGTTGGGTTTGCTGAAATCCCTGAAAAACCGTCTGATCCTCCACACTCCAAACCGATGGTTAATTTACTAAGTGATGCGGGTTTTCGTTCGGTTTTATTCGCCTCCATCAGGGCCTCGAAAGTGCTACTTACCGCCTGCCTCATAAGCGCTTCTTCGGTACCGGCCTGTTGTTGATCCAGGATGATCAGTGGTTTGTCGAAATTGGGATTTACCGACTCAAGGGTAGCTTTGAATAAATCTATTTGTGCATTCTGGCACCCTAAACTAAGCACCGTAGCACCTGCTACGTTAGGGTTGTTTACATATCCAGACAGTAGCCGACACAAGATCTCAGAGTCCTGACGGGTACCCCCGCAACCACCCTGGTGGGTCAGGAATTTGATTCCATCTATGTTCTTTAGCAGACGCCCATCGGAACTATTTAGAGAGGGGTAATCAATGGTATCCGTTACCTGGTGATTGGTTACCAAATCCTGCAAGTATTGTACATACTTATTCTCTTTTTCATAGCCAAAAACCCTGTAGAAGGCACTTTTAAGCACTTCAATATTTCTATTTTCACAGAAAACCAGTGGGAAAACCAGCCAATAATTTGCCGTACCTACTTGTCCATCCATCCGGTGATAGCCCATAAAGGTCTTTTCTTTCCAGGAGACAATTTCCGGAGGCTCCCAGTTATATGCCGAGGTACCTGAGGTACTATAAGCGGCAGCTTTATGCTTCACATTTTCCACAGTAATTGCTGCTCCCTGTGCAATAGATTCCTTGGCAATACCCACCAGAACTCCATACATTAAAATTTCATCCCCTGGTTGTAGGTCTTGTAGGGCTACCTTGTGCTTAGCGGTGACATTTTCCACCAGCTGTATGGTCTTTCCATTAATTGAAAAGACTTCTCCTTGTTTCAGGTCAACCAGGCAAACGGCAACATTGTCCTGGTCATTTATTACGATTGCACGATTCATATTGTCTTTGATTGTGTCTTGTCAACTGTCAGGTTTGCATATCCAGCTAATACCGCCTGGTGTAGTGGTTGGACCATGGACAAATCCTGGCCCCACATGTCCTGATTACTCAGTACTTTGGTAACTATCGGCTCTTGGGACTTCAAGGATGTAAAAAACTCAAGATGCTTAGGATCATCCTTCAATTCGAATCGTCCCTCAGAAGCCAATTGATAGAGTTTAATCAGTGCTGCAAAGGCTTTACATAGCCTGATTGGGGCCTGATTCTTGATTTCCAGGTAATCCAAAATGGAAGGAAGCACCCTTACCCTAAACTTAGATATGGAATTAAGGGATATTGATTGTAGCTCATGTTTGATAAACGGATTCTTAAAGCGTTCCATTACTTCTGCCGCGAATTTACGAAGTTCCTCAACGGGTAGATCGATGGTGGGAATAACTTCATTTAATACGAGATCTCGAATAAATACACCGACCACTGGGTGGTCGATGGCATCTTTTACCGTCTGCAGGCCGGCTAGCATCCCCACAGCCACCATGGCGGTATGAGCACCATTCAATATTCTTACTTTTCGAGTTCGGTAAGGCCTCAGGTCCTCGACGAATTTTACATTTAGGCCAATTTTATTCGCCGGGAACCATGCTTTTAGCTGTTTAGGGCCTTCGATAACCCACAGATGAAACACCTCGCAGGCCACTACCAGTTTATCGTGATACCCAAGAGCCTGATTGATACTTTCAATTTCATTCCGTGGATAGCCAGGAACAATTCGATCTACAAGAGTATTGGCAAACAAATTGGATTCATTGATCCATTTGGTGAATTCTTGGGAAAGCTTCCACAATTGTGCGTAATCCAGAACAGCTTCTTTTAGTTTGGTGCCGTTGCTATCAATTAATTCGCAGGGAATGATTCCGACTCCAGCTTCGGCTGCTCCAGCAAAGTATTGAAATCTTTGCCACAACAGCTGAGCGAGTTTGCCGGGAAAGGTACTTGCCAATTCACCGGCCTTTGGTTTATCCTGTGGATCATATTCGATACCGGCCTCGGTAGTATTGGAAATAATCAGCTTCAGTTCAGGATTATTAGCCAACTCAAAATATGCTTGTAGATCGACAAACGGGTTGACCGTTTCCTGTATGCAGGTAACTAATCGTGATTCATTGATCACTTCACCAGCGGTCAATCCTCGAGTCAACACATGATACAGACCTTGCTGTTGCTCAAGCAAGTGAACCAAACCATGCTCAATAGGTTGCACTATTGCCACCCCAGCATTAAAGCCTGTTTTCTGGTTTAACTGGTCAATTATCCAATCTGCAAACGCTCTGAGGAAGTTTCCCTCACCAAATTGAATAACCTTTAGGGGTAATTTGGACTGGATGCCGGCAGTATCTCTATTCAGAGCATTCATAAGGTAGTGTCAGGGTCAACTTGGTTCGTAAGCAGGAAATTACAAAATAGTCACCATTTTTGTTTTAGTGTTATATTGTAATACTATTCAAACCCAAAATACATGACCTTTAGGATCGTACTTTTTCTAGCGCTTCTTTTATTTACCTGTCAGCCAAAGGACCCACCACTGGGTAAAGGCTCATTAATCGAGGCCACAGGACATGGGGATCTCAAGTCAATAAACAGGGTGTCCGGCGGCAACCAGGTTATAGCCATTGAAAACGTAACGCTGATTGATGGCACCGGAGCCGGCCCCGAGCAAGGGATTACCGTTTTGGTTGAGAACCAGGTAATCAAAGAGATCGCTGGCTCGGAATCCATTTCGATTCCCAATAATGTGGAAATTATTTCTGGCCAGGATCTGTTCTTAATGCCAGGCTTGATTGATGCCCACTTCCACCTTGACCAGCATAAAAATTTCCCTCGCCTGTTTTTAAGAAATGGCGTTACCTCAATGCGAGATCCCGGTGCCTGGATAGAATCGTATGAACCAGTAATGGCATCAGATGATCAAATACCACGTTTGTATCTTACCGGACCACACCTGGATCAACCACCTCCCGCATATCCCAGGAATTCTTACCTGATCAGGGACCGAATAGAAGCCAGAGACGCGGTCAACCTTTTTGCAGATCAAGGTGCCTCGGCGATTAAGGTTTATTTCAGATTGCCGCCGGAGATCATTGAAGCGGTTTGTGCCACTGCCCATAAAAGGGGGATTCCGGTGGTAGCACATCTGGAAGTGACCAGTGCTACCGCGGCTATCAAGGCAGGTGTGGATGGCATTGAACACATTACTTCCTTTGGCATTGACTTGTTGCCCCCACGTGAGGCGGAACAATACCGACAAACGGTATTGGCAAACAACAATGCTCGTAGAAACGGGAGATATCGCGTATGGGAACAGATCGACCTTTCCAGCCCAAGGGTTGATTCTCTGTTGCAACTCCTGAAGCGACATGGAACGGTGGTTACCCCTACCTTGGGTGCTTTCGAACACCAACTTCGATTGGATACTATGAGTGTAAGAGAGGCATTCAGATTGGGATATCCATCAACAAGCAATACCGGTATAGATAGCGTTAAGGTGAGGGCTTTTGAGAATATGAAAACCTTTACTGGCATGGTGCACCGAGCTGGCATTCCGGTAGTGGTGGGATCACATTCCTGGGTTCGTTACCAAAAAGATGTGGGTTTGGCCTTTCAGCGGGAGATGGAGTTGTTATCCCAATGTGGATTGACCAATATGGAGATCATACTGGCGGCAACCAGAACAAATGCAAAGTTCTTGAGGATCAATCAGGGTCTGGGAACCATCGAAGTGGGTAAAACGGCGGATCTGCTGCTTCTGGAAGAAAATCCCTTACGGGACATAAGCGCATTTTACAAAATCAATCGGGTGATGCTAAATGGGAAATGGGTTGATTAGAAGTTATGGATTATAAGTGAAGGTAGCTGATAGGGGAGGATACGTTCCTAGTGCCGATCTGAATTGAACTTACAATTTGATTAATAGATTAACTGATCTTCAATCTCCAATCAATTAATCTATTAATCAACCATTCCCCCATTCCCATATTCCCATATTCCCCCATTCCCTTAGGCTGGTTCGCTGGCGATGGCTTGAATCAAGGCTTTGTTATATCCATAAGCAAAGGCATATCCCTGAAGACGAGATGCTGGATCTTCGTGATGCGGTATGTGATCGGGCATGATCATACCGTCATAACCGACGTCGCGCAGTGCCCTTACCACGTCCGGGAAACTCATATCACCATTATCGGGATAGACTTCCATAAAGTTGTTCCAACCTCCCTTTATGTTTCGTAAATGGATATTGAAGATCTGTTTTCTTTCTCCTATCCAATGAATAATGGGTATGATCTCTTTATTGGGATCCACCAAACCTTCGGCAGTAGAACCAATACAGAGGTTAAATCCATGCGAGGGGCTATCGTACAATTGTGCGAATCGCTTTATTCCATCAAATATTTTAGGGCTATTCCAGCGGGTGATGCCTCCGTACTTCTCAGGTGTTGGCGGATCAGCAATGTGATTACCCAGTTTAACCCCGAATTCCTCTGCCACTGGCAGGATTCTATCCAACAAATAGGTTATTCTTTCAAAAATTTCATCGACCTCAACAGTTCCAGCCAAAGGATGAATCTCTCCTTTCAATGGAGCTTCATCGTAGTTCCAGGTACTGTATGAAGCATTTCCCCTTTCAGGGTCGACAGTTCTACCGGTCCTCAGTACGGGGTGGAT
>JANQPK010000209.1 GCA_028289505.1 Cyclobacteriaceae bacterium | reverse complement strand
GCCTTCGGCACTGACTGATGATGTAAGCAGGAACGATTTCCCTTCAGTTTCAGTGGAGCCCAACATATATCTCAAATTTGATCTGATAGTTCGAAAGGTCTCTGTTACTTCAGTTCTAACCTGCCCATTGGTGATCAGGTTGTATTTACTTCTATTCTTGGCTATCATTCCTAAATAAGGAATGTGGGAAATGCTGAAGAGTTCATCTTTGGATCTCACTTTGTTATTAAGCAAGTCCGTAATGATCAGAATTCCAACTGGTAAAACCAGTCCTATAATGATGGCCAATGCATAGTTGAAAATTGGTTTCGGTCTGATCGGTTTGTAGGGAATACGCGCGGTATTGATTACCCTGATATCCACGCTATTTGACGCCTTAGCTATACCCGCTTCCGCTCTTTTTTGCATCAGGAATAGGTAGAGATCCTCACTCAGGTTATAATTTCGTTGGATTTTGATATATTCTCTTTCAGCAGTAGGCAGATCCCGCAATGTACTGCGCATGCCGCCAATCTGGTTATCGATATTGGATAACGCCAGTTGGTTTGAGGTTTTTAAACTCTTAATATTCTCTAAAACGCCCTTTTTCAACACTTCAATTCTTTGTTGGTAGGACCGCACTATTGGGTTTTTGCTGGTAGGCCCAATGGTTTGGATCTGTAGCTGAAGGCTTACCAGATCTTGAATGGATCTATTTAAGGCAGGGTCTTCAATACCTATGGAGGAAGGGACCACAATTTCATCCAGATTGTTTTGATTAATATAGCCCTCCAATTCCGTTAAGTACCGGTTGTTTAAAACTAACTCACTACGCTTGGCCTCAAACTCCTGGCTTTGGAAGAGGTAATCGCTGCCATCGCTACTAATGGTGAGGTCGGTATTCGATTTTTTGAAAGATTCCAAACGGGTTTCAACTGAGCTCAAGGAATCACTCATTAGCATGATCTGGGCGTCAATAAATGAAATGGTTCTCTCGGCAGTATTGTTCTTTCGGTTCAGTTCATCATTAATATACCGCTCAACTAACTTGTTGGTAAAATCACGGGCCTTAAGATTGTGAGTGGTTACGGTAGCAACTTCCATAATGGAAGCTTCCAGAGAAATGGGGGCAATGTTTAAGTTGGTGATGTATTCAAAGGCTAAACTTCCGTAGTCTTGTATTTTGAATAGAATCGGACTAGTTGGAATTTCGGAGCCTACCAAATCAATTCTAAATCTGAATCCATTAAAGTCAAGCTCTTCACCAAAGGTAAATGTTCTGTTGGCGAATAGATCCACTAGTGGGTTCTTATCTATCAGACTTTTAACTTTGTCGATAATACCTTCATTAACTACCTCCAACTTAAAACTGTTATTACCCAGAAAATTGCAACGGATCAACCCCTGATAAAAGATCATGGAAGTTTCGTCCACCGTAACCTGAATGGGACTGGTTTTATATAATTCTTCCTTTCTGATTTGCTCTTCAAGATAGTAGGTCACATCCAGATCCAGTTCTCTGAGGGTATTCTCCACATTATCAAACGATTGGATCACGAAGGCCTCGTTTTCCAAATTCATAGACATCGTACCAAAGAACTCTTGTCCGTACAAAAGTTCGGAAACCGCGTTGTTAACATCTTTTGGCTCTGTTACTAGTACTGAAGTTGAAGCTCTGTAAAGCGGTTGTGAAAGTAAGTTCACCAGAAATGCGCAAAGCAAGCTTATCACCAGACAAGCCAGGAACCCGGGCCACCAGTCTATCAACTTGTCCAGCATTGACCGCAGGTTAACAGTCTCAGACTCGTAACCGTATGCGTAGTCGTTATTTTGATTGTTGCCGTTTAACATGATCCTGTCAATCTAACTTTCTTTAATTTCCGGATAAATTGTCGATGGCCAGAATCAAAGTAACTCCAGTAGCCACTGCAGAGAGAATCAGTGAAATATTAGCAGCTGAATTTCTTCTGAAGTTCTTGTTCTTCAACTGATCAACGATGATTACATCATTTGGTCGAATGTAGTAAAAATTAGAGTTGGGTAAGTTAGGGTCTAATAAATTTACACCATGCAGGGTAGAAATACCATTATCGGTTCGCAAAACTTTAACGGTCTCATAGTTTGCAAATTCTGTAAGGCCACCGGCTGTACTAACTGCTTCTAGTATATTGATACGATCTTCCAATATGGGATACTTTCCTTGGCGTAAAACCTCCCCGATTACTGCAAAGTGGAAACTAAGTAATCGGACATCCACCGATGGAGTATCTAGGTAATCCTGAAGGATGGTGCGTATCTTCTCCTGCGCCTCCCTGGGTGTTAATCCGGAAATACGTACAGGTCCCACCGCTGGGAGCACTACAGTACCATCCTCACCGATAAGGGTACCAGAAAGCAAGGGATCTACCCTGAAGTCTATCTGAGATAATTCACGAAAAAAGTCAAATTCACCGGGAGTTAAACTGTAAACCTTGATTTGAACAATGTCCCCGGCCTGTAGTCGGTACTCCGATAAATTCTCTGTGTAGGTTCGACCATGCGTGGTTTCGTTAAAGTAAGTTTGCTTCTTAGCAGGGGCACATGAAAAAATAAATCCAATGATTAAAGCACTGGAAATATAGAGTAAAAATGATTTCAAAATGCTGTTGAATTTAGATTGATATAAATTAACCTAGTCACAAAATTATAAATTTATAATAAAAAATATAAACTTTTTAATAATTATCTTTGTTATAGCTCTAGTCTACCTAATAATTCGTCGTGTAGGCAGTAGTTGAGGTTGTTTCCTGGCTTAATTGTAAAATTTATATTCCTATAAATCAACCTATTACATATTAAAATTGCAAATAGTTAATTAGAATTATATCAATTATTATTGAAATAGTTATAAAATTTGTAATTTTGTTGGTCACTGAACTTAAGTTATAGCAATAAAGCGTTAACTTGCGGGTATTTAGATGTGACATTGGATCTGGGAACCTACTAACTAGCTGTACAACCAAAAGTAAATTAGTGTTTGTTAAACGTCTCAAATCTTTTGACCGTATAAATGGATACATTTTTTCGCAGAATTAGCAGGAACTGTTTGGTTTTACTGGTAGGATGCCTGGTAGCCTTTTCTTGGAATGGTGCTCATGCGCAACCTTATCCCACCGAATTCCAACGTATTGTACTTATTGACGGGCTTAAGAACTCCGTTAATTTCGAGTTCGCTCCTGACGGTAGGATATTTTTAATCGACCGGTTTGGAGAGATTATTATCTACAAACCCGAACAGCAAATTACGGTTTCAGCCGGTGTAATCCCCGTGTTCCACGAGCTCGAAGATGGATTGTTAGCCATAGAATTCGACCCCAACTTTCTTTCAAACAATTATATATACCTGCATTATTCTCCAGTATCCCCATCGGTCAACCGAGTTTCGAGGTTCACCATGAGCGGAGATGTGGTTGATTTAAATTCGGAAGTGATCATACTGGATTGGCCTACCCAACGTCAAATTTGTTGTCATTCTGCGGGTGACATGGCATTTGATTCTCAGGGCAACCTGCTTATCGCGGTTGGGGATAACACCAATCACAGTCTTTATGCTACCCTGAATGAGACAGATCCAACAGCAAGTTCCGAGAATACCTCTTCCAATACTAACGATTTACGAGGAAAAATTCTGCGTATCACACCGCAACCCAATGGGACTTACACTATACCAGCCGGTAACCTGTTTCCGGGAGGAGTGGGTGGTTTAGAAGAGATTTATGTTATGGGTGCCAGAAACCCCTACCGGATATTTGTAGATAAAGAGAACAATGATTGGTTATACTGGGGAGAGGTTGGACCAGATGCCGATAATGACGGACCAGACGGGCCCAAGGGTTTAGATGAAATTAATCTCACCAAAGAGGCGGGAAATTACGGTTGGCCCTATTTTTCAGGTAAAAACCAAGCCTATCGCAATACCTACAGTAACCCACCTTTCTTTTACGATCCTGCTGCACCGGTAAATATATCGACCTGGAATACCGGCGCCACTAATCTACCACCAGCAAAGCCAGCCTTGATAGAATACTTCCATAATTGTCTTTTGGCAGGTCCCAGATACTACTACGAACCTGGGTTGCCCGACTTGAAAAGACTGCCTGAAGAATTCGACGAGAGATTGTTCTATTTTGATTTCAATTCGAGCCGGGTATGGGTAGTAAGACTGAACAATCAAGGAGGGATAGGTAACATTAGCTTGCTTTCTCCTGAAGTATTCCCGGTCAGTAAGGATGGCTTCATTGATATGAAAATGGGTCCTGATGACCACATGTACATTTTAGAGTATGGGGAGGGTTGTTGTCCTGACAATGTGGGTTCCGGTAAACTAGTCAGAGTTGACTACACTGGTATTTCATCCAATTCCTCTCCGGTAATCTCTGTTTCAGCCACGCCCAATAACGGATCCTTACCACTAAGTGTGGACTTCTCTACCGATGGAACCTTTGACCCTGATGGTGATCCGGTAACCTATGAGTGGGATTTTGATACCGATGGCACCATAGATTCAAATGAAGAAAATCCCAGCTTTGACTACACTACTAGTGGAGAATTCAATGCCCAAGTAAAAGTGACGGATAACCAAGGCGGGGTCAGTGTAAAAAATGTTACCATCTATGCTGGAAACAATGCTGCCACCTATCAATTTAATTCGCCAGTAGATGGAGGTTTTATTACTTGGAATGAGCAAATTCAATTTGACATAACGGTATCAGATGTAGAGGATGGCGCAGTAGATTGTGCTACTGTGAACTTGATACCGTCGCTGGGGCATTTAAATCATTTCCATGATGATTTAACCATTGAAGCTTGTCCCCAGATGATGACCATGGATCCATTGGATCACGATATCAAAGGAGAGATGGACATTTTTTATGTACTGGGGGTTAATTACACCGATCAAGGGGGATTGGCAGCCTTTGATCAGATCCGTTTATATCCAAAAAGAACAGAATCTGAATTTTTCGACGAGCAGCAAGGGGTAGAAGTAGTCCCTAATACCGATCCCTGGACCGGAGGAACCAGCACCATTGCTGTAAGTGAAGGAGACTATGTAACCTACTCAGGAAGAAATTTGTTAAATATCGAAGCGGTTAAATACCGGACCTCAGCTGCTTCCGCCGGAGGTATCATTGAATTCCGATTAGATAGTATCGATGGTACTTTGTTGGCGTCTACGCCGGTACCTGCTACCGGTAGCGCTGTCCAATGGGTTGACTACGAAACTGCGTTCGAAGCTCCTGAAGGCAAGCGTGATTTGTATTTTGTTTTTAAGCAGGAAACTGGTTCTGAGTTTAACCTGAACTGGATTGAGTTCATGGGATCTGGCGTTTCTAACAATGCACCAACGGTAGCCCTAGAAAACGTCGATGCCTTGGCTCCAATTCTGGTGGAGGTGGTTTACGACCAACCCATTGACCAATCTTCTGCTGAACGTATTGAGAATTACACCATCAATAATAATGTGCAGGTAACAGCTGCCTATTTGCAACCGGATGACCGTACGGTTTACCTTGAAGTGACACCGCTGGAACCAGGAGTTAATTACGCTATCGATATTGGTGGTGCCTTTCAAAGCTCATTTACTTTAGAAGGATGTGCTGAAGTTGATTTCCCTGTTGAGTGGGAAGAAAACCTTATTGACAATGCACTACCGTATAGAGCAGTATATATCTTTCCTCAATACGACCTTGATGGCGATGGTTTCAGAGATATCGTCACCGGTGGATGGTGGTATAAGAATCCCGGTAGTATTACGGGCAATTGGACCAAAAGCTTGATTGGTGCACCACTCAATAATGTTGCCTGGGTATATGATTTTGATGGTGATGGAGATCTCGATTTATTTGGTTCTCAAGGACAGTATGAATCTGCAGACCTCGCTTGGGCCCAGAATGATGGTGACGGTAATTTTACCGTATACACCAATATACCTTCTGGTACTACCAGTTATACAGAAATCTTCATTGCAGGTGTTGCAGGTGGTGTGTACCAGGATGGAGGCCCCTACCAAATGGCACTTACTTGGAATGGGGGTGAAGACGGCAGTTCGCAGGTGCAAATGTTGACCCCTCCTTCAGACCCAGTAAATCAAACTTGGACTATCGAGAGCATTCATCCCGACTCTTTTGGCGAAGATCTAAGTGCAGGGGATATTGATGATGATGGGGATTTGGATTTGTTCCAGTCAGGTAACTGGTTAAGAAACGACAACGGTACTTGGACTGCTTTTTCCACAGGAATAACCTACAGCAGTACTTTCGACAGGAATTCACTGGCAGACTTTGATCAAGACGGTGATTTGGACGGAGTTGCTGGTCAGTTGCTCAACAATCGTGAGATCGCTTGGTTCGAAGCTCCTGATGATCCTACTCAACTTTGGACCAAGAATACTATAGATCCTTCAATCGATGGCTCTTTAAGTGTAGAAGTTGCCGATATGGATTTCGATGGAGATATTGATATTGTTGTTGGCGAATGGAAAGTGGCTCATATGATGTTCGGCTTTGAAAATGACCTAAATAATTCTGGTACTTGGATAAAACACATACTTGATGACGGAGGACCACTTGATCATCATGATGGAGTACAATTGGCAGATTTGGACAATGATGGTGACCTAGATATTACTACCATAGGTTGGAATGAAATTGTACCTAGGATATTTGAAAACAAAAGTCAAACCAGCAACTGCGCCCCGGTTATTGTAAACCCAGGAAACCAAATGTTTGGAAATAATGATGAAGTGCAGCTGCAAATTGTCGCAAGCGATACAGATCCTAATTCTGTACTCACTTATTCAGCCAGCGGTTTGCCACCATCACTGTCAATAGATCAAAACACAGGTTTAATATCTGGTACCATTACGGTGGCTACCGGGGATTTTGCAGTAACCGTTACTGTTAGTGATGGTGTGCTTACTGCAGATGAAACCTTTTTAATTCAAATCGGGACTATTACTGATCTTCCTGATCAACCCAATATCAGTAATTTAAAGGTATATCCTAATCCTGCTTCTAACCTGAATGCAACCCTACAGTTTTACTTAAACTCTGCTGAGGAACTGGATTTACAACTTTACAGTTTGATCGGCAAGTTGGTATTCTCCTCTACTGAGCAGTTTGGTGGTGGGATCAATGAGAGGCGCTTAGACCTTTCCACCGTTAATGAAGGTGTTTACTACCTTAAACTTATATCCAAATCCTCAAATGCAGAGGGAATAAAGATTGTGGTTACCAGATAGTTGCGAGCTAACTTCTCGCTGCTGACAATTCTCATCTTCAAAAATTCGTATCTTTCGCGAACATTTGCTATATTGAAATTTTCTTTTTTCAATATATTATATAATTATTCTAATTAACAGGCGGTTGCGTACAATTATGTCGCTATTTTTTAATCTGGTAACACATAATTTATGATAGGAAGCGTTGAACGATGTTATCTGCAAAGACCTTAATTGCTAAAGTTTCTGCTTTAGTACTACTACCGATCCTGTTTGTAAGCTTTGATACCCAAGCTCAGTTTCCCGACCAATTTCAGAAAATCGAGCTGATTGAAGGACTAAGAAATTCGGTAAATTTTGAATTTGCTCCAGATGGACGAATTTTTATTATTGACCGTTACGGGGAGATTATTATCTATGATCCAAACACATTAACTAGCACCTCTGCCGGTGTACTACCGGTTTTTCATGAGCTTGAAGACGGTCTTCTCGGCATTGAATTCGATCCAAATTTTTTAGCCAATAACTATATTTACCTGCATTACTCACCATTATCTCCCTCGGTCAATCGGGTTTCAAGATTTACTATGGTGGGGAATCAACTCGACCAGTCTAGTGAAGTAGTATTGATGGAGTGGGCAACCCAGCGGGACATATGTTGTCACGCAGCTGGGGATCTTGATTTCGATTCCCAAGGAAATCTTTACATCGCCACAGGTGATAATACCAATCACAGTAAATACTCTACATTGGATGAAACCGATAGTAATAAGAGTTCAGAGAATACGTCATCCAATACCAACGACCTAAGAGGGAAAATATTAAGGATAAAGCCCCAACCCAATGGTAGTTACACCATACCTGATGGCAATCTTTTCCCAGGAGGGGTAGGAGGATTACCGGAGATTTATGTTATGGGTGCCAGAAATCCATACCGTATTTTTGTTGATAGAACCAATACGGATTGGTTGTTTTGGGGAGAGGTGGGTCCAGATGCCAACAAGCCTGGTATTGAGGGACCTGAGGGATTGGATGAGATCAACCTCACCAAAAATGCTGGCAATTTCGGTTGGCCTTACTTATCTGGTGATAATCAACCCTATCGGAACGATTATGTAACCGATCCATTCTATTATGATCCTGCTGCTCCGGTGAATCTATCACAATGGAATACCGGTGCCACCAACTTGCCAGTTGCTGAAGCCGCTTGGTTGTCCTTCTTCCATGAATGTTACCTGGCAGGACCGCGTTATTATTACGATCCATCAATTATTGATCCCAAGAAATTACCTATCGAATTCGATAAGGCATTTTTCTACTTCGATTTCAATACCAGCCGGATATGGGTGGTACAGATCGACGACCAGGGAAATATTTTGTCCAATGATCGCCTTGCCCCAGCCATTTTTAATATTAATAAGAATGGTTTCATTGATATTAAGATTGGCCCTGACGGCCACATGTATGTGCTTGAATACGGAGAAGGCTGCTGCCCTGATAACGTTGGCAGTGGAAAACTGGTGCGTATTGATTATACAGGAATAGTTTCCAATTCTTCCCCGGTGATAACACTAGCTGCGGATCGCACCAATGGCTCGCTTCCGCTATTGGTTAATTTTTCCAGCGATGGTACTTTCGACCCAGATGGTGATCCAATGACCTTTGAGTGGGACTTTGATTCCGACGGAGTAATTGATTCCAATGAAGAGAATCCAACCTTTACTTATACGGTTGCTGGTGAGTTTGATGCT
>JANQPK010000162.1 GCA_028289505.1 Cyclobacteriaceae bacterium | reverse complement strand
AAATCACGGACCCAACCCAAACCATCGCTGAAGGTTTGTACCCTGGTGAGGTCTCCATTTTCGTCAATGGTAAATACTGAAATGCTGTTAGCCCCCCGGTTAGAACTGTAAAGATACTGACCCGACGGATGAATGCGTACCGCTGCAGCCTTACTCACTTTTTTGAAATCCTGAGGTAAAGTACTGATAGTTTTACCCACCTTAAACTTCCCATTTTGATATTCGACGGTGGTGATAGTGGAATTAAGTTCGTTCAGTACATACAGCCACCGGTTGTTGGTATGAAACTCCAGATGCCTGGGTCCGGATCCGGGCGGCAAATCGAAATGAGGTTGTGATTCATATACTTGAAGTTTACCCTGTTGATCCAATTGATGCACCATAACCCTATCGGTTCCAAGATCTGCGGTGAGGGCAAATTTATTATCTACAGTAATATTGATGTAGTGGGCATGAGGGGCTTGTTGTCGCTTGGAATTAATACTGCTCCCATAGAACTGTTGAAAATACCAATTTTGGCCCAAGGAACCGTCTGGTAATATTTGATATTGCACGATACTTCCGCTGGTGTAATTGGCTGCATACAAACCACTGCCGTTTTTATCAACTGAAATGTGACAGGGGTTTTTACCTTTACTGGACACCTCACTTAATAGTTTTAGATCATATCCACCATGGTTCTGTTCTAAAGCAAAGGCCCTTAAGGTATTCTCATTTTCACCCTGTATATCTGTACTAACCGCATACAGGCGATTCCCATGCATGGAGAGGTAACCCGGACGCTTTCCTGCTTTAAGCCCCTGTAAGATGGTCAAAGTTTTCTTCTGCTCATTTAGCTCGCAGACCACAATCGATTCTGCTACCTCACTATTGGTAGTCCCTACCAGGAACCTGGTGACCTGAGCTTTCAACGGAACCGAAAGAAAACCTGCCAATAGACATGCTACTATTGCATTATACCATAAATTGATGCCCACAGCTTTCATATACTCCAATCCAAAAATAGATAGCAACTTAAATTATTATTCAAACACCAGCTTTCCAAAGAACTGAGGTAGATGGAATCGGGGTGTAGGAAAGTCAACCGGTGACCATGTAAGCCAGTGGGGGTGCGAAGTTTTATCGGCACACTTGTAAAAATTCGCCCTCCAGGTAGCACCTGAGCTTGGCTTTTCAAATTGATAGTAGTTATTGAGTATTTCGAATGGGATGGAGTATTCCAGGTACCAGGTAGTCTCATCTTGTATTTCCTCCTGTATTAAACGGGGCAAAGAATGGGCCACCTTCATGGTAGCAATATCCTGATCGGTAATATTGACCTTATTGGGATTATTAAAATCCTGGTGGTGAAAAAGCATGGTGCCACCACAATTCATCTCCAGATTGAAATATTCAGTACCTCCTAAGCCGTCAGGGATAAAGAAAAACTCCACACAGCTGTCCTGGAAAACAGGCCCTTGATGTTCCTTTGCTACTGCCCTAATATATTGATCTTCAACCCTCCAAATCAGGTAAATATTTTGGTCATCGTAAGCAACTTTAGCCTGAACCCTTGGAAAGTGATCGGGGTTTTCACCCATGTAATTTGATAATTCCATAGGAGTCACCTTTTCCCAGACCGGTTTATCCCAGTTGGCATCAATTTCAATGGGCTGATCGAGCCGATGGACTTTGTAGGTGTTGAACTGGGCCACGGCTAGATTAACGCTGAGTAAATAAATTACGGTGGCAACTATTTGAATCTTGATGCATCTCATATCTTCTTATGGATTGTGTGGCCTGGCGATTAATCATAGGATAAGACTAATATTAAGTTAAATTGATGAATATTATCATTTAATGAAAGTTAAAAATGAACTTAATACAGGTGTACCTTAAACAGGTCAAACCATTTACTTTTTGCTTCCCAGATCTGGGTAAGCATCCCACGGTTGTTTTGAATTATGAGTTATGAGTTATGAATGATAAATTACTATAAAAAACTTATCACTGTTAATTAATAGCTCCAGAGATGCCAACTAGAAGAAAATTTGTCAAAAACGCCGTGGTTGGAAGTATTGGACTCACCATGGCCTCTACTGCCCAATCGTATGGACGCATCTTAGGTTCCAACGATCGAATCCATGTAGGGGTGATGGGGACCAACAGCCGTGGCCATGCACTCGCCAAGGTTTTTATGGAATCGGACAATGTGCTGATTACCAGTATTTGTGATGTAGACAGCCAGGTAATCGAGAAAACTTCAGCCACTGCCTATGATATCCAGGGATCCAAACCAATGGGTGAAAAGGACATCAGAAAAGTATTAGAATCCAAAGACCTGGATCTTTTGGTGATTGCCGCCCCTGATCATTGGCATGCCCCAGCAACCATAATGGCGCTGCAAGCAGGCAAACATGTCTATGTGGAAAAGCCTTGTGGGCATAATGCTCGTGAAGGTGAATTGATAATTGAGGCTCAGAAAAAATATGGGCTGGTGGTGCAGATGGGAAATCAGCAGCGATCAGGGGTATTTGCAGCCACTGCCATAAAAGACATAAAGGATGGGGTAATCGGCACACCATACCATGCCCGCTGTTGGTATTCAAACAAACGGAAGTCTATTGGTCACGGTAAAGTAGTAGCGGTCCCCGGTAATTTGGACTTCGAGTTATGGCAGGGACCTGCACCAAGAGAGCAATACCGGGATAATATCGTGCACTACAACTGGCATTGGTTTAAAAATTGGGGCACCGGTGAAATATGCAACAATGGTACTCATGCTTTGGATATTGCGCGTTGGTTGCTTAAGGTGGAGTACCCCACCAAGGTTACCTCCGGTGGTGGTCGTTATCATGTGGAGGATGATTGGGAGTTTCCGGATACCCAGAATACCATTTTTGAGTTTGGCGATAAGAAATCGATCTCGTGGGAATCGGTGAGCCGGAACGGAATGCCCACTTATGGTCAGATGACAGGCACCTTGATCCAGGGTACCAAAGGAAACCTCATGGTAAACACCAATGGGTATAGACTTTATGACGAATCCGGCAAACAAATTAAGGAATTGTTGAGCGACACAGTATTGGACACCGCTGATTTGGTTGGCATCAACAAATTATCACATCATCATGCTGCCAACACACTCAACGCCATCAGACAAGGGGAAACTTAAACCTCACCCATTGAAGAAGGACACAAGAGCGTATTAATGTGCCACTTAGGCAATATTTCGCAACAGGTAGGCAGGACCCTTCACCTAGATCCAGCTAATGGACATATTAAAAACGATGATGAGGCCATGGCGCTCTGGGGTAGGGAATATGAATCGGGCTGGGAACCGGTGGTTTAGAGAATGAGGGAATAGGGAATATTTGATTAATAGAATGAAGATTGATGATTGATGATTCATCATTCAACATTGATGATGCTCTAACTCATAAATCCAAAAAGCGTTGTTTCCCCTGCTTGAAGGCATCTAAAACTTCCTGTTTGGCCTCTTCCGATGGGAAGCTACCCCTTTCTTGCAGCCATTTAATAGTATTATCCAGGTATCCTGCGAAGTAACGGGAATCAGTTGAAGACCTTATTGGTTGATTATCTATTTCCACATACACTGGGCTTGAGTGCGAAAAAGTAACTTCTGGTCTAAGTGTTCCGTAATACCGATTCAGGTGTGTTGGACCTGCTCCTTCATTGCGCCGTTGGGATAAACTTAACCCCTTCCTGGTTTGATTAGCAGTGAACTGATAAGCTCGGGCCGCAAACCATACACTACGGTCAGTTTGGTAGGAGATCTCTAGTGATTGATATTGAGCACCAGGATCCACGGATACTTCAGCTATCAATTCACCATTGGCTACAATTTCGAGTCTATCCATGGGCATCTGACTCCATACCTGTGCTGATATTTGCAGGGTGGCGGGCTCATCTGCTTTTAAAAGGGTCCCAGGCCCCTGACCATTTACTTCGAATAACAGGAATGGAGAGTTGCTAACAAACGTCTTTCC